>CAMYOI010000171.1 GCA_947259955.1 uncultured Gammaproteobacteria bacterium | reverse complement strand
GACGCTTCATTGTGCAACCTTAGGTTCGGCTCAGTAGGGCGACGAGTATCGTGAAAGAACGCATGCGTTCGTCGACAAATAATCTTGGCTGAAAAGCCGCGGTTTTGCCACGGATCCAACGTGCAGTCTCCTTCCTTACCTTCAAATCCATCAGAATCGAATGTTGAGGCCGGCGAACGGCCCGCTGAAGTTGAGGTCGTCGAACACGGGACGGTCGTCGAAATCCCACTCGATGTGGCGGTACGCGAGCTCGAGGTCGACCTTGCTGAAGCGATAGCCGATGCCCGTATAGGCCTGCCAGGTCGTCTTCGAGTCGCCGGTGCCGACGTCGCCGCACAGAGACATGTACCACTTGTCCGCGAGCTTGATCTGACCGTTGATGCCGATGATGGCGTCCCACACGCTGCCTGAATCAGAAAACGTCTGCCGGTTCGCCGGGGCGGGCGCGCCAACATCGAGGGTGAGGTCGGACTCAAGCTTCAGGTAACGGGCGCCGACGAGCAGATCGAAGGTGGCCTGCTCCGAATCCATGACGTTGCGGGCGCCGGAGAGCGTGACCACCCGTCCTTCGAGATCAACGCCGGCATCGATCGGCGACGTGACGCCCGGTCCGACGGGTATGGTCGCGACTCCCTTCTCATCATCCGCCAGGGAGAGGTAGATCAGGTCCGCCATGAACGACCATTTCCCCTTGCGGGCCCCGATGGTGCCCACGAACGCTCCGTCGAGGTTGTCCACGATGTCGCCGGCATCGACATCAATGCCTGTCCCGCTGCGTAAGCAACATTGAAAGAAATGCATTCAGCAGCCAAAACAACGGCTGAGACCACGAACACATTGGTTAATCTAGTCATAATATTTCTCTTTAACTCCTGTTCAAAATCCACCATATCTCAGGCGGCATTATACCGAGCTAATTACCTCACCTGTCGGCATGCCTGCTTAAAGTGGCAGTGCCAGGGTGACCCAGGAGTTCCAGCCTTCCGGCCGGTACTTAGCTTCAGCTTCCCAATACGCTTTAACATTCAAATAAGCCTGTTTTTCACCGATGTTAAAGAAGTACCCCAGCTGCGGCCCCAGGCCAATTACCCGAGATTGAAAGTCACCCAGTACAGCACCCGGACCACTGTCGCCGCTAAGCTGGTAAAAAATGTAACCCACCAGGCCGATATGCATCTGCTCAGATACGAATTGCGAGGCAGCCAGATCAAGGTGCGAGTCGATACCGTTCTGGTAGTTCGTATCAGGGTTCTCGAAGTTGTAGGTCAGTCCTGCCACCGCCGAAAACTCACGGCCGGTGTCCATGTTGAGGTAGGTGTAACCGCCACCCGCATCCAGCGACCAGTGGTTAGTGCCGATATTAGCCAGGCGATCCAGCTCATAACTGCCCACAGGAACACCCGCCATCAAATATGCCATGGAGTTGTGAACGCCATGATTCCAGCGCAGGGTAGCCGATGGGAACAGATCCCCGAGGGCGGTGTTTGAATCCGTTTCACTACCTGACAGAACGCTACCACCCGGGTCCGTCAGCGTGGCGTTGACGCCAACGTCTACTCTTCCGTAGACCCCGGCCACGCTGAGTGTCAGCTGGCCGCCCCAGACGGGTTTGGCAAAAGCGTAGGTTGGAACCGCGAGCAGCAAGTCAATGTCTTCTTCCAGACCCAGGGTGATTTTGCCGGCTGTCGAAAATTCCCTGCTGCCCTCGCCATCGACAGAGCTGTGGAAGTAAATCAGCGGGAGGGACCAGCCGGGATCGCCCGGCACCGCTGCCAGGCTGCCGAATTGCCCGGGCAACCAGAAACTCACCCCGCCTTCGTCGGCGCTTGCTAATGGTGAAACCAGGGTGCCAGCACTGCTCAACAATAATAGCGCCATTGCTTTTATTAGTGTTCTTGCTTGTATTAGATCTTTGTACATTTTCCACACCTTCTCGATATTGATATTAATTATTTCTTAGTCTGCGATATTTTCAGTCCCCAGTTTCTTCGATAATGCCATTGCCATCGGATTGGCTGTAATACCATGGGCAAAAGCACTGAGTATGACCGTGCAAACCACCACCAGCCATCTCCGGTGCCCCGGGTATTCCGGTCTCCATCAGAAAACCACCCTTGCTCTCAGTCCGGCCACCCAGATGCTGTTTTCATCGGGATTGAGGGCGGGATTGGCCAGGTACTGAATCTTGGGAGTGACGCTGACCGAACGCTCCAGTATCACCCCACCGCCGCCGTCTGAATATCCGGCCCTGACAAACGGCAGCCCAAGATGGACGGCCGGAGGACTAACAGTTGTATACGCCTACCGCACAACGTCGCACTGTGCGTCGCGCCACACCGGCAACGCTGACCGGCGTGAGTGGACGCCCCAACCTGGCTTCGGCGCTCGGGATCACGCTGTGAACCCCGGGAATAGAAAACCTTTCTCCCAGTTCAGCTCCGCAAATTACGATGATCGCGACAATCAAAGAAACACTCAATCGCTTCGACATGCTCATTTGGATTCTCCTATTATGAAATGGTCCGGCAGTTCATCCGTGCCCTTTAGATCCTTCAGTTCTATCTTCTGGGCGTTTGTTGAGTTCCTGAAGCTAAAATCAGTGGCTGCGGCCTCTTTGCCCATCTTCCAGTTCCTGGTCTGAATGCTGTATTGCGGTCCACCTGCCATGAACGTGGAGGTAATGACATACCGGCAGGGATAGGGACGCTCGCCCTGAGCGATCCAGATCTGCCAATCGACTTCTTTTGCGCGGAAAGCGAGGTAATCGCATTCAACGCCGCCGATCACGCCACTGCCGAGGTCCTTGACGTCGACGACATCCAGCATTAGTGCATCGTAGACATTCGACAACAGCAAATCCGCCGCAGGTAGCGGCCTGTTATGCTTCTCTCGCAACTCATCAACCAGATTATCGACCGTGCCGGGCACGGCCGTTTGCGCATAGCGGTTCAGGTTCTTGCCCAGTAGGGTCAGCGTCTTGCCGTCAAAGGACATCTCGACATCCGCAAAGCCGCCGGAACGCGTGACGTGGATCTTGTCAGGCCGGTTAAGACTGACGCTACCTGAACTCGCCAGCGCGAGTTTCTGGTCGTCTTTGGTGACGACCTCGAGGGTGGCGTCGTAATCGAATGAGATTGCCTTGTGCGCCGCCATGTAATCGGACATGGACTTGAGTAGTCGCCTGGCATCCGCCTCATCGGCGTTCACTGCCAGGGACGACCCCAGCATAAGGATCAGGGACAGCCCCGCCACAGGTAGGCTGCGCAAAGTCTGTTTAACTGGCTTTAGTAATGTCTTCATTTAATTGCACCTCTTTGAATGGTGATTCGATATAGGGTGGTTTTCATACGCTTTCTCCTGTTGTTCAATCATTGACTGGAAGCAGCAGTACAGGGCCGCCTCCAGTGGTTTTTTCACCTGCCACACCCAAGAGTTTAAGGGGTCGCAGTTCAAGGGGTCAGAGCCCATTAGATGCTAAAACAAGCGTGTTGAGCGCTTTAGTTTTCTTGATTTCCATCTTCTGTCACCTCAAAATAGTGTTTAATCTGACGCCAAATTAATTAACCTTTACCAGGTCATTCAGCTTCCAGCTCTTGTCCCATATTATGCGGGCCGAGAACTCACCCGCCCCACCGTTCATTAGACTCGAATAAATTACTTCACCAGCTCGAGCTCACTCGGACGCCAGGTCTTGTTGAGCCAGGGCTCCAGAGGTCCATACATGCGCAGGATGATGAACCAGCTCTTGCCAGGGACGGTTTGCAACCAGTTGCCCTCATGACCCTTTGGCGCTTTGGGAGCAAAATAGATGTCATAAGAACCGTAAGCATTCTTGACCAAATCTTTCTTGTAACTATCAAGCGCAGGGAATTGCTGGTCGGTCTGCAGCAGGGCACGGGTTTGCGGATCATAAACAACAACTGACCAGAAATCCTTGACCGGTACATTTGGCGGCAAGTGTAGTTTATAGGTCTTTGAACCATCCAAAACCTGAGCACCCTTGGCCATTCCGGCAATACCATAATCTGAACCTTTACCCGGCTTGGTTACAGCCATGGCAGGCGTTACAACAACAGCGTTATAATGCATCCACAAGCGAGAGTCGTAACGACGGGCGCCGTCCTTGAGGAAGGTAGTATCCTTGTCGGCAAAACCCATCACCCATTCACTTTCGGGTCCGTAAATCCGGGCGCCGGGATCACGTGGGAAGACTGTATTGGCACGGGCATAGCCGTTACCGATCGCAACTGCGTCGATGAGGATATTCTTCATCCGGGCATCGGGAGCAAAGGGCTTGCCTTTGACAATGCCAAGCGCCGCCAGCAGGCCTCGGGTTTCTGGATCATGCGCACCAATGGGTTCTTCCTGAACCAGTTGGTTTAACATCTCCCAATAGTTGTAATCATTGGGCAGAACGGCGTTGTATCCTTCGCGTCCCGTCATATTGAAGAAATCCATCTTCGGCGGATTGTCAGCCATCGATAGCGGGTAGATTTTCAAGTTGTCCTTGACACCCTGCGTCGCCTTTTCCACGCCGTCGCTGATGTAAGCGCGCAAAAATATCCAGTTGCCAAACGTTTCGGGCTTGACCACGAAGTAACCATCGGGTACGTCGCCTTTATAGCCCGGCGGCAGGATCAGGTATTTGCCGCCCTCTCCTTTATCCGGACCTGCAATACCAAGGTCGGACACGTAGCGGAACCATATATCATCAATTGCACCAAGCATGCCTTTTGGCAGTTCGATCACCGTCGGGCCGTCTTTTGCCAGGTCCGTGTAGGTCCATGTGTAGATTGTTGAAGTATTCGCGGTGAGGAAAAAGTTTGCAGAATCTGCGAGTTTGTCCCAGATCAGAATCTGGCTGACCTTGGTAGCGCCGATATCGCGTTGACCCTGCCGCATGGCATATTGCGACACACCTGGAACGGTGGAAACATAGGCTTGAACGGCCCGCGCCGTATCCATGTAATCATAGAGAGAATTAACAGTCGCCTTGTCTGGGACACCATCGAAAAATTTCAAGGACCCGATTGATGTATCGACCTGATTTGGTGTCATGATGCTCTGCGGAATCGGTGTGGTCATTTTCATCGCAGGCTGTTGTGTGATCATTTTACATCGGGTGCTGCAGCCCAGGAGACACTCACCAGGCTGGTTGCCAGCATGCCGGCCAGAACCCGAGAGAACAAAAGTCTGTTGTTCATGGTATCCACCTATTCATAAAAAAAGTTCAAGGGGTCAGAGCCCTTTAGATATTTCTCTTGAGGAATTACTTCAGCAGTTCAAAATCATTCAGCACCCAGGTCTTGTTAATGTAGCCTTCAAGCGGCCCGTAGAAACGGAACACCACGAAGAAGCCCTTATCCGGATTTGTAGGCACCCAGTTCTTTTCCATGCCTTCAGGTGCTTTTGGCCCGAAGTAAACATCGACTGAACCATCGGCATTAGCTGCCGGCTTTTCGCGACTGCCTATCGAAATGTTCCTGTTTTTCCCGGGATCCAGCAGGCTGCGGGTCGTTGGATCGTAAGCCGTTACCGCCCAGAAATTTTTGACTGGCGGGTTGGCCGGCACGCGCAGTTTGTAGCTCTTGCCACCATCCAGATACCGGCCTTTGTTATCACGGAAGCTACCCAGATAAGCAGTACCTGCTCCCGGCGTAGTAGAGATCAGGGCAGGAGAAACCACGATGGCCTGATAATGCCACAGAGTGCGCGCATCAATATCTGCAACACCGTCACGTTCAAAAGTGGTGTTGTGCAGGAACATTTTTTCCCAATGACGTTCCGGCCAGTATCTGATATCAGGGTCGCGCGAGGCAAACACAATAGCGCGTGCCATGGCCGCGCCCTGCTTGGCTCCCTGATCCAGAATACGCTTCATGCGTTTATCCGGATTAAAAGGTTTTCCTTGAGCAATGCCCAGGGTCGCCAGGCGACCCAACTGCTCAGCACCAAATAATTCCCTGGGTTCGTATTGAATTATTTCATTCAGCATTTCAAACGCTGAACCATCTTCTGGCGCTAACGAATTGAGACCGGTACCGGCAGTGTTACTGTAATTAGCCTGACGGGGTCCAGTTGCAAGCGGGTAGACTTTCAGGTTTTCTTTAAACCATTGGGTTGCTTTATCGCCTACGCCGACATCGCCCCAGCCGCGCATCATCGCCCAGAGTCGGTAGCTCGGTGACTTGATCACAAAATAGCCTTTAGGCATTTTGTCATCGTAACCGGGAGGCAGAAACAGGAACTTGCCGCCTTTACCTTTGTCAGGCCCGACAACACCAATGTCGGTCAGGAATTTAAAGGCTGCATCATTCACGGTGCCTAACATACCCGGCGGAGCTTCTACCACTGTGGGGCCGTCTACCTTCAGGTCGATTGAAGCAACCGCGTATACCGTGCTGTTATTGCCGGTCAGGTACAGCTCAGTGGGTGTTAGCCCAGGGCTTGGGTGCACGCCTATATCGGATGAAGTCTTAAATCCGAAATCCCGAATCTGGCCCTTGACGATGCCGTAGACCGACAGGGCCGGCATGAAGTCCATATACGCCTGAGTGGCACGCTGCAGATCCATCTCATCGTAAATTTTCCGGGTCGTTTCTTCGGTGGGAAACGCCTCGAGATCAAACTTCAATGTGCCGAAGTTCGTCTCGATCTCATCAGGCGCCGGCTTGAAATCCTTGTTGGTTTGTTTCTTGCCGGCAGTCTCAAACAGGTTTTGCGTCTGTGCAGCAGTCTCAGCGTGAATCGTTGCCGCCACGCTGATTGTCATTAACCCGGCAACGGCAAGCGTCAATAAGAACTTCATTTTCATCGCTAAGTCTCCATTTTCCTTTTGGCGGGGCGAGCTCTGACCGCCCCGCCGCTCATTTTCCTTAACGATCTACTTCACCAGCTCAATCTCACCTGGCCTCCAGGTCTGATCAATCCATGGCTGTATTATTGATCGCACTAGACTATAGACAACTAGGGCCACACTGACGTAGTGGCGATGCGCCAATTTGAGAGCCCCCAGTTACCGCTAACAAAACAGGAAATGGCACACTCCGCTCCTGCAGCGCCCGCTCAACTACTATTAGGGCACTGATTGTTGAGTTGCATTCAATATTGATTCAGTTTCAATCAATAATTTCATTGCCGGTTAACCCCCCAAGCAGTCAAAACAGGGCCCTTTTGGACCATCCGGGAGATGGCAGTACGGGTACAAAGTAGAGGCGCAGTCGCCATTTAGGGCCAAAGTCATCGTCTTGAACCGCGTAGTAGTGAACCTCGGCGCCGAATTTGATTGGCAACCTGCCGATTTTACCCATCGTGTCAAAGCCAATACCGATGGGTAAACTCAGCTCATCATTTTCCCAGTTGTACTGAACATTCGGTGCCGCTCCAATGTTGGTGAGGGCCGAGTACCTATAGCGAACAATGTATTGAAAGTCAGTGAGGTTCACATCGGACAGATCAACTTTTACTTTACCTAGAGAGGTGTCGATATTTCTCGAGTCATCGCCAGCAAAAGACCACCAGTGTTGTCCAACGCCGCCAACGATCCAGTTGTCAGTAATACTGATGGCAAGAGCCATAGGGCCCGCGCTATATTTCCCGGTTCCCAGCCTGTCATCTGTAGCGGTAGGTAACATGACAGTGGGGCCAAAGCCCCATACAAACGGCGGCTTGTAACTATTGGAGAACGCTGTCCACAGTACAACGTCTCCCAGGCCAGTTTCGCGATCAAAATCCGTACCGGTAAAATCCGGGACCGTGCCAGTGGTTACGTCCAGATTATCAACGGTTTCAAAGCTATTGATCGGGATTACCGGACGAAAAATAGCCTTCCAGTTCTCGGTCAACTGAAACGGCATAACCGGCTGAATTAGAGTCGTATTCTGAACCAGGTCGCTCTTCCCCAGACTGTCCACAAGGTCGCCCTTG
>CAMYOI010000170.1 GCA_947259955.1 uncultured Gammaproteobacteria bacterium | reverse complement strand
GTGCTCGGCGCGCTTCGGTCGGAAAACCGCGCTCACTTCTATTCCACGCCGGACAAGACTGCCTACCAAAAGGCCAAACTGCGGCTGCGCGATTATTTCTTTCCTCGAGATCCCGAATGGCGTCGACAAGGAGTTCACGACGCGCTTCACATGATCCAGACCGCCGTGTCCGCCGCGCGAGCCATGACCACGGAGTCCGGGAAGACGGGCATCGCCGAGCCGTAAGAAACTGAACGTGCCGACACGGCCGCCGCGGCCGGGAGCGTTCACAGCCCGGCCGCTTCATCCAGGGCGAACAGCGAGGTGTTGCCGCCCGACGCCGTGGTGTCGACGCTGAGCTCCCGCTCGAGCACGAAGCGGTGCAGGTAGTGCGCGCTGCCGGCGAGCGGGCTGCCGGGCGCGCCGCCGGCGTGCACGCGCTCCGCGAAGGGGATGAGCGGACGGATCGGGCCTTCGCTATTCGCGAGCACGCGCGTGATCGCCTTGGCGTCGCCGTGTTCGCCGGCGAATGCCACGGCGAACACGCGTGGGTCCGCCACCAGGTCAGCGACCGAGGCGTCCTTGCCCGCAGGCACGGCACGGACTGCGCCCTCCGGCACGCCCGCTTCGTACAGCAGCGTCGCCAGCCGGGTCGCGATCCGGTCGTCCGCGTGCCACGCGATCACCGCGTTCCCCGCCGCGAGGGCCGCGCCGACCTGCGCCACGAGCGGGGCGACCCCGGCCGTCGCGAGGCACGCGATGACGCCCCGCGGGGCGTAGCGCAGCTCGTTTCGCTCGCCCGTCGGGCCAGGCAGCGACAGCGGAGCGGCGAGCTCCGACTCGGCCTGTGCCGCGTGGAAGCGCAGGTAGTCCGCGGCGAGTCCCACGCCGTCGGGGCCTCGCTCCGCGAGCAACGCGAAGCCGTCAGCGTCGTTCGCGGCATCCTCGAGCCGGGCCGCGGCGCTCTCCAGGACGGCGGTGCGCGCCGCGGCGGGAGTATCCGACCAGGCGGCGACATCCGCTAGGGCGGCATTCAGGGCCTTGCGCGAGAGCCCGAGTCGGGCGAGATCGCCCGCGCCTTCCGGCTTGCCGGCGGCGCGTATCGTGGCGTCTTCGCCGTCCATCGCGCGCTCGCACGAGAAGCGCGGCAGGTAGTGCGGTCCGCCCGCCTTGGGTCCGGTGCCCGAGAGCCCCTCGCCCCCGAACGGCTGCACGCCCACCACCGCCCCGATCTGGTTGCGGTTCACGTAGACGTTGCCGGCACGGATCCGGGACAGGATGCGATCCCGGGTCTCGTCGACCCGGGTGTGGATGCCGTGAGTCAGCCCGTAACCCGTGGCGTTGATGGCGTCGATCACGTCGTCGCGCTTGTCCGCGGCGTAGCGGATTACGTGCAGCACCGGCCCGAACACCTCGCGCCGTAGGCGCGAGAGTCGATCCAACTCGAACGCGGCGGGGCCAACATAGGTCCCGTTCCCCGTGCCTGGACCGGGTCGAACCTGCTCGAGCAGCTTGGCCTCACCGCGCATGCGCTTGATGTGCCCCTCGAGCATCGACTTCGCCTCGTCGTCGATGACCGGTCCGACGTCTGTGGCGAGATACGCCGGATCACCGACCGTGAGTTCCTCCATCGCGCCGCGGATCATCCCGAGCATCCGGTTCGCCACGTCCTCCTGCACGAACAGCACCCGGAGCGCCGAGCAGCGCTGTCCGGCGCTCTGGAACGAGGACATCACCACGTCCCGGGTGACCTGCTCGGGCAGCGCGCTCGAGTCCACGATCATCGCGTTCATCCCGCCGGTCTCGGCGATCAGCGGGTAGACGGGGCCGTCCTTCTTCGCCAGCGTCCGGCTGATGATCTGGGCGACCTCGGTCGAGCCGGTGAAACACACCCCGCTCACCCGGGGGTCCGAGACCAGCGCCGCCCCGACCTTCAAGCCGTCGCCGGGCAGCAGGTGCAGCACCTCGCCGGGGATCCCGGCCCGGTGCATCAGCCGCACGCCCGCCGCGGCGATGAGCGGCGTCTGCTCGGCGGGCTTGGCCACCACGGCGTTGCCCGCCGCGAGGGCCGCGGTGATCTGGCCCGCGAAGATCGCCAGGGGAAAGTTCCACGGGCTGATGCAGCAGAACACCTGGCCTCCTTCCACCCTGACGGTCTGCCCGTCGTCGCGCGGCACCCGGAGCAGGTGGCCCGCGCCGCAGTCCGCCTCCGCGCGGAGCGCGTAATAGCGGCAGAAATCCACCGCCTCGCGTATCTCGGCCACCGCGTCGGCCAGCGTCTTGCCCGCCTCGCGGATGGCGATGGCCATGAGCTGCGGCGTCTCCGCTTCCATCAGGTCAGCGAGCCGCCGAAGGCACTCGGCGCGCTCTTCGACCGGGGTCTCTGCCCACGCCCGGGCGGCGTCAGACGCCGACGCGAGCGCGCGCTCGATGTCGTCCTCGCTTGCCTCCCCGACCGATCCAATGACCCGGGTGTGATCGGCCGGCGACAACGCCTCGCGCCGCTCGCCATCGCGCTCCTCGCCCGCGACGATGGGCCCGCCGGTCCACTCGACCGTCTCGGCCTCGGTCATGGCGACGCCCAGGCGCTTGAGTTCGGCCCGGTCGGTGAGGTCGGGGCCGGCGTAGTTCGGCCGCCGCGGCCCGTAGATATCGCGCGGAAGCGGGATGCGGGGGTGGGGCACGAAGGCGTGACCCCGGGCTTCGGCCACCGGGTCGGCGATGATCGCGTCGACCGGGAGATCCTCGTTCTGGATGCGGTTGACGAAGGAGCTGTTGGCCCCGTTCTCGAGCAGCCGCCGGACGAGGTAGGCGAGCAGGTCCTCGTGTTCGCCTACCGGCGCGTAGATCCGGCAGGGCCTCTTGATGGCGGACTTCTCGACCACCTCCTCGTAGATCTCCTCGCCCATGCCGTGCAGGCACTGAAACTCGAAGTCCCGATCCTTGCCGGCAAACTCGAGCACCGCGGCGATGGTGTGCGCGTTGTGGGTTGCGAATTGGGGATAGAACGCCTCGCGGTCCGCGATGAGCTTGCGCGCGCAGGCCAGGTAGCAAACGTCGGTGTTCACCTTGCGCGTGTAGACCGGGTAGCCGGCCAGCGCCAGCTCCTGGGACAGCTTGATCTCGGCGTCCCAGTACGCGCCCTTCACCAGCCGCACCATCAGGCGGCGCTTGTGCCGGTGCGCCATGTCGGCGAGCCAGTCGATCACGAACGGCGCGCGCTTCAGGTAGGCCTGCACGACGACCCCGAAGCCGTTCCAGTCCCGGAGCTCGTCGGACCCCGAGATGGCGTCGAACACGTCCAGCGAAATGTCGAGGCGGGCGGCCTCCTCTGCGTCGATGTTGAGGCCCATGTCGTACCCAGCCGCGAGCGTGGCCAGCGCGTGAATGCGCGGCACCATCTCGTCCATGATTCGGCGCTCGTTCCAGAGCTCGTAGCGGGGGTGCAGGGCGGAGAGCTTCACCGAGATTCCGGGGCCGTCGATGATCCCCTTGCCCTTCGAGGACTTGCCGATGGCATCGATGGCCATGCGGTACGACTCGAAGAAGCGGTCGGCGTCCTCCCGCGTGCGCGCCGCCTCGCCCAGCATGTCATAGGAGTAGCGGTAGCCGCGTTTCTCGAAGTCCCTGGCGCGCTCGAGCGCGCTCTCGATGTTCCGGCCCATGACGAACTGGCGGCCCATGATCCGCATCGCCTGGACGGTCGCCTCGCGGATCACCGGTTCGCCGACCCGCGCAACCAGCCGGCGCAGCACCGAGCCCGCGCTCTGGCCCTGGATGCCGCTGACCCGTTCCGCGCCGACCACCCGCCCGGTGAGCATGAGCGCCCAGGTCGAGGCGTTGACGAAGACCGAATCGCTGGCGCCGAGATGCCGGTCCCAGTTCGCGGCCGTGATCTTGTCGCGGATCAGCGCTTCCTGGGTCTCATTGTCCGGGATCCGCAACAGGGCCTCGGCGATGCACATGAGCGCGACGCCCTCCTGGGTCGACAGCCCGTACTGCTGCAGGAACGCGTCGAGGCCGCCCTTGGAGTGCGAACGGACCGCTTCGACCAGACGTCGCGCGGTGACCTGAATACGGTCGCCGGAGTCTTGGTCAGACTCGAGCTTATCGAGCATCGCGCGCACGCAGGCGGTTTCATCCGCGCGATAGTGCTCATCAATGGCGCGGCGCAGCGAGTCGCGCTCCGGCAGTGGTCTTTCGAAGATCATAATCGTTCTCCCGCGTGAGTTGGGTCGATGGGTGCCGGCGCGTCCTTTGTCGGGCCGCCCGCGGAGTGTGCTTCTGGTCAGTCGGCGGCGACGGTCAGGTCCGGTGCCGAGCTCGCAGAAATCGCCCGGCCGTAATCCGCCTCGATCTGTGGGTCCGGCTGCTGCAATGGACTCGCATAACATACGCCGTGACTGCGGGGTTGTAAATCGATTCGGCATACAGGCAAAAAGGGGTCAGCGCGCAACAGGAAAAATGCATTTCCACACGCGCTTTCTCGACGGCGGTTACGTCGGCGGCGGCTACGGAACAGGCTCCCGATTTCCCAGCAGATCCTCCAGATAGAATCAGTCCTTATAGGCACGCCATTTTACGCATCGCGTCGTCGCCCTGCCTAAGCGCGTTTGTTCGAGGTTTGTGAATAACTTTCTCTCCAGCCATGAAGCTGTGTGTTTGTTGGGTGGTTTCGCGCTGTGCCGGCTCGAGGGAACCGCTGGAGCTCGCCTTTGCCCGTGGGATCACCTTATTATTTCGAAAAATTCAACGAATCAGAAACTATCCCCTTGATTGGTTTGATGCGCAAAGGTTCGATGCGGAAACCTCTCCCCAAAATGCTCCGGATGTCGAGTAAGATAACGTTCAACAACAACGCGCAATGGTGAATACGATGGTCTATAGAGTCCGTCACGGTATATTTGATATCGATGTTTGTGTGGCCGAGGCTGCCGAACTGACCATGCCTGTGTCATCAACGGACAGCCTGCTGAGACGCAAGCGCTGACCATGGGCCTGGATTTCAATACCCTCGATATGATGCGCCAGAACCATCCGGCGTGGCGGCTGTTGAATTCACCTCACGCACCGCTGATTGCGAGTTTTCTGCATCGGGTTTTCATCCAGCCCAATGAGAGGATGATTGCGCAGGCCGACCTGGTCGAGAGACTGGAAGATGATCTGTTCGTTCTGCGTGAACGTCTGGGCACCGATGCCTTTCCCAAAGCCGCGCTGGAGTATCTGAATGACTGGGCGGGAAATGACAAGGGCTGGTTGCGCAAATTTTACCGACAGCGCTCGGACGAGCCGTATTTCGACCTGACGCCGGCCACGGAAAAGGCCATCGCCTGGCTTGGCCAATTGACCGAGCGCGCCTTTGTCGGCACCGAATCGCGTCTGTTGACGCTGTTTGAATTACTCAGGCAGATAGATACCGGCAGCGAGGCCGACCCGGAGACGCGCGTCGCCGAGCTGCAAAAGCGCCGAGACGAGATCGAAGCCGAGATAGCCGGCGTGTTAGATGGTGACGTAACCCTGTTGGACGACACCGCGGTGAAGGACCGTTTTCAGCAGTTCATGGCAACCTCCCGTGAACTGCTGTCTGATTTTCGCGAGGTGGAGCATAATTTTCGAACATTGGATCGGGGGGTGCGCGAGCGCATAGCGCTGTGGGAAGGGGGAAAGGGTGAGTTACTCGAAGAGATCATGGGTGAACGCGACGCCATCGCCGGTTCCGACCAGGGGCGTAGCTTTCGTGCCTTCTGGGATTTTCTGATGTCAAGCGCACGGCAGGAAGAGTTCAACGATATGTTGGAACGGGTACTAGTCCTGCCGGCAGTGGCGGAACTCAAACCGGATGCCCGCACCCGGCGGGCTCATTATGACTGGCTCGAGGCCGGCGAGCATACCCAGCGGACCGTGGCCCAGCTCTCACAACAGCTGCGACGTTTTCTCGACGACCAGGCCTGGCTGGAGAACCGTCGAATCATGGACATCCTGCGGGGTATCGAGAGCAATGCCCTGGGGGTGCGTCCGACGTCGCCAGATGGCGCGTTCACTTCTATAGCCGATATCGGTGCGAGCATCGAATTGCCGATGGAGCGACCGATGCACAGCCCGGCCGTAAAGCCGAACATCGCGGATCTCGTGCTGGAAGCAGGGGAGGTGGATCTGGATGCGGCGGCGCTGTTTTCCCAGGTGTACGTGGACAAGGCGGAGTTATCGGGGCATATCCGCCGTGCCCTGCAAGGCGCTGCGCAGGTAACCTTGCGCGAACTGTGCGAGCGACGACCGCTGCAACATGGCCTTGCCGAGTTGATCGCCTATCTGGAACTGGGGAGCGAGGATTTCAAGAGCACGGTTGACGAGGCGGTGGAGGAGATCATCTCCTGGCCGGGTACCGATCCTGAGGGACGCGAACAGACCAAACAGGCGCGGCTTCCACGGGTGATATTCGTTCGATGAACAGAGAAAAGCCACGGGAGACTGCGGGCGCGACGCCGGATCTGTCGTCATTGCTCATCCCCCTGCTCAAAGGGGTGATCTATCGCGACGAGACGAGCGCGCGCAGCGCCGGCCTTTGGAACGACCTGCTGGAACTCCAGGCCCGGGTGCGCGACTACGTGGCCGCGCTGGGGCTGGAGCTGGTGCTGGACGAGTCGGAGGGCTATGCCTTTCTGCGGGCGCGCGATTCGGAGGGTGATGAGAGCGGAGCACAGTTGCCGCGCCTGGTGGCCCGCCGGCCGCTATCGTTCCCAGTCAGCCTGCTGCTGGCTCTGCTGCGCAAGAAGCTGGCCGAGTTCGACGCCGGCAGCGGCCAGGAAGCAGGTGGAAACAGGCTGGTGCTGACGCGTGACGATATCGTCGAATTGATACGTGTCTTCCTGCCCGACACCAGTAATGAGGCGCGTCTGATGGACCGGATGGATACCCATATAAACAAGGTCGTCGAACTGGGTTTTCTGCACCGTATGAAGCCGGCGGCTGGACAGCCTGGGGCATTCGAGGTGCGCCGCATCCTGAAGGCATTTGTTGATGCCCAGTGGCTGGCCGACTTCGATGCGCGGCTGGCGGCTTATCGGGCGCAGCTCGAGGAGCCGGACCAGGCACAAAACGATGTCTGATTCACCCCAAACCCTCGGTCTGGATTTCGTTGCCGACGATACCTTGGCGGGCTTTCGCCTGCGACGCCTGGAGGTGTTCAACTGGGGCACCTTCGGTGACCGCGTCTGGACCATGCATGCCGACGGCAGGAATACGTTGCTGACGGGGGACATCGGCTCGGGTAAATCGACGCTGATCGACGCCGTCACCACCCTGCTGGTGCCGGCTCACCGGGTCGCTTACAACAAGGCCGCCGGCGCGGACAGCAAGGAGCGTACGCTCAGGTCCTACGTGCTGGGCCATTACAAGACGGAACGCAACGAAGTCAGCGCCGCCGCAAGGCCTGTGGCACTGCGTGACCACAACAGCTATTCGGTGGTACTTGGTGTGTTCCACAACGCCGGATACGACCAGACGGTGACGCTGGCGCAGGTATTCTGGATCAAAGACTCCCAGGGGCAACCCGCCCGTTTCTATGTTGGCGCCGAACGGGATCTCACTATCGCCGGCGAATTTGCCAACTTTGGTTCCGAGATCACCGGCTTGCGCAAGCGTCTGCGTGGTGGCGGTTTCCAGGTTTTCGACAGCTTTCCACCCTACGGAGCCTGGTTTCGGCGGCGATTCGGCATCGACAACGACCAGGCTCTGGAGCTGTTTCATCAGACCGTGTCCATGAAGTCGGTAGGCAATCTGACCGATTTCGTACGCAACCACATGCTAGAGCCCTTCGACGTGGATGATCTCAACCGAGCCCATGAAGCGGTCCTCAAGGCCAAGCGGCAGATTGAGCTGTTGACCCCACTGGTCGCCGATTGTGATCGACATACGGAGCTGGCCGACACTACCGAAGACCTGCGCGCATGTCGGGGGGCGTTACGCCCTTTTTTCGCAGAGCTCAAGCTCGCGCTGCTGGATAAGCGGATCGCCGGACTGGATGAGGAAGGGATTCGCCAGGATGCGCGTATCCAGGAACTGACCGAACGACGGAATGCACAACGCGCGGAGGCGGCGGAACTGAAACTCAGCATCGCCGCCAATGGCGGCGACCGGCTGGAGCGTCTCGTCGAAGAGATCCGCGTCAAGGGCGTTGAACGCGATGGGAGAAAGAAAAAGTCCGAACGCTACGCGGAGCTGGTGCACGCCGCCGGCGGTCAGCCGGGGGATGACGAAGCCGCTTTCCGGAGACAGTATCAGGAAACGGTTCGCCAGTTGGAACTTACCGGTGCGCGGGAGGCAGAGCTTCAGAATGCACTGACCGAGCAGTCGGTCGATTTACACCAGGGCAAGGAACAACATAAACAGCTAACGGGTGAGATCGACAGCCTGAAGGCCCGGCGCAGCAATATTCCCGCCGAACATATCCGCATGCGCGCCGCAATGTGCGAGGCGTTGGATCTTCAGGCGGCCGAGATACCCTTTGCAGGCGAGTTGCTGCAGGTGCGCGAGGAGGAGCAGGAATGGGAAGGAGCCGCCGAACGTTTGCTGCACAACTTCGGCCTGTCGCTGCTGGTGCCGGATGACCGTTACCAACGGGTATCGGAATGGGTGGATCGTACCCACCTGCGCGGCCGCCTGGTTTATTTCCGGGTGCGCGCATCCGCCCGTGGCAAGCCGCCGGCACTGCACCCGGACTCCCTGGCGCGCAAACTCGCGATCAAACCCGATTCACCCTTTTACGACTGGCTGGAACGGGAGTTGGCGCACCGATTCAACGTCGCCTGCTGCATGACCGGCGAACAGTTCCGGCGCGAGACCCGCGCCATCACCCGTACGGGTCAGATCAAGTCGTCCGGTGAACGTCACGAAAAAGACGATCGGCACCGCATCGATGACCGTCGTCGTTACGTGCTGGGCTGGAGCAACGCCGGGAAGATTGCCGCTCTTGAGGTCGAACATCAGCAGCTGGAAAAGCACCTGGGCGAACTGGGCACCCGCATCGCCAAGGTACAGGCCGAGCAGCGGGAACTGGAGCAAGGACACAACGTGCTAGTCAAGCTCGACGAATACCGGGACTTCCGTGAATTGGACTGGCGGTCGGTGGCCGCCGAGGTTGCCCGGCTCAACGAGGAGAAGCGGCAGCTGGAGAGCGCCTCGGACCTGCTCATGGAGCTGACCGGGCAGCTCAATGATCTGGAAAAGATACTGGTGGCGACCGAGCTAAAGCTGGAGGAGCACAAGGACAGGCGCGCCAGGACCGGGCAGAAACGGGAGGATGCCGAGGCCCTGCGTGCACAGACCCGGACCCTGCTCGACGACCCTGCCTATACGAAGCATGCAGCCCGTTTCACGAAACTGAACGAATTGCGGGCCGAGGCCCTGGGCGAGCATCATCCGAGCGTGGAGTCCTGCGACAACCGGGAGCGTGATATGCGCGAATGGCTGCAGGTGCGCATCGATGCGGAAGACAAGCGTATCAAGACCCTGGGCGAGAAGATCATTCGTGAAATGACCGAATACAAAGAAGCCTACCGGTTGGAAACAGAGGAGGTGGATGCCAGTATCGAGGCGGCTTATGAGTACCATGCCATGCTCCAAGCGTTGGAAGCCGACGATCTGCCCCGTTTCGAATCGCGCTTCAAGGAACTGCTCAACGAAAACACCATCCGCGAGGTGGCCAATTTCCAGTCCCAGCTAGCCCGTGAGCGCGAGCAGATCAAGGAACGCATAACGCGCATCAACGAGTCGCTCGCCCAGATCGACTACAATCCCGGGCGCTTTATCCGGCTCGAGGCGCGACCCAGTCCGGATGCCGAGATCCGCGACTTTCAGAACGAACTGCGCGCCTGTACCGAGGGCACGCTCACCGGCTCCGAGGACGTTCAATATTCGGAGGCCAAGTTTTTGCAGGTCAAGCACATTATCGAGCGTTTTCGCGGGCGTGAGGGGCAAACCGAGCTCGATCGCCGCTGGACGGCCAAGGTTACCGACGTGCGCAACGGTTATCTGTTCGCCGCCAGCGAGCGCTGGCGCGAGGATGGAGCCGAACACGAGCACTATTCCGATTCGGGCGGAAAATCCGGCGGGCAGAAGGAGAAGCTGGCCTACACCATCCTGGCCGCCAGCCTGGCCTACCAATTTGGATTGGAATGGGGGGCGGTGCGCTCACGATCGTTCCGCTTCGTGGTCATCGATGAGGCCTTCGGGCGGGGCTCGGACGAGTCTGCGCAATACGGCCTGCGGCTGTTCGCCCAGCTCAATCTGCAGCTGTTGATCGTCACGCCTTTGCAGAAGATTCATATCATTGAGCCTTTCGTCAACAGCGTCGGTTTTGTCCACAACGAGGACGGCCGCATCTCCATGCTGCGCAACCTGTCCATCGAAGAGTACCGGGAGGAGAAGGCGAGGGCGGCTCGGTGAACTGGACGGGTTCCCGGGAGCTTCGTGCACAGCTGCAGCGCTGTTGGGATCGCGGTGAACTGTTGGCCGGGATAGTCTCCGGCGAATCCTCCTTTCCGCGGCGGCTTACGCTCAAAGGTCCGACATCGGCACAAATGGCCGAACAATTCGACAGCGTACGCACCTGGATCGCCGAGTTGCGCGCACTACCATACTACCGGGTGGAGATGCGCGAATTGCGTCACCGCGTGCTCGGCGCGAACGAGGTGCCAAGGGCGGTCTGGGTTGATACACTCGACGATGCCCTGGACTTGCTGGGCAAACGCCGGCAGGCTAGGCGATTTACCATCCTCGTCACCCGTACCCGAGAACGCCAACCCGTCCTGCTCGAATGGGTCGCTCAAAGACCCCTCAAGGTGCTGGAGCTGGGAGATGCGTGGGATCGCCTGCTCGATGTCGTCGACTGGGTCCAGCGGCACCCCCGTCCCGACGTCTACCTGCGCCAGGTTGACATCCCAGGTGTGCACACCAAATTCATCGAGGCGCACAGGGGCATTCTGATTCAGTGGCTGAATCGGGTCTTGCCACGCGAGGTCGTCGATACCAAGGCCACCGGTGTGTCCGGCTTCGCCAGGCGTTACGGGTTTCGTGACAGACCCCGGCGTATCCGCCTGCGCGCGCTCGATCCGGCGCACGCGCCGTTGCCCGGCTGCGGGAGTGCGGACATTACCCTGGACGCTGAAAGCGTTGCCCGCCTGGTGCCCACGGTTTCGCAGGTCTTCATCACCGAAAACGAGATCAATTATCTGGCTTTTCCGCAGGTGCGGGATAGCCTGCTGATCTTTGGCGCAGGTTACGGCTTCGAAGTGTTGGCGCAAGCTGCCTGGCTGACACATTGTCAGGTGTTCTACTGGGGTGACATCGATACCCACGGCTTCTCCATCCTGGATCAATTGCGTACTTACCTCCCCCATGCGCGCTCCCTGCTGATGGACCGCACGACCCTGCTGGCCTTCAAGGCCCAATGGGGCATAGAGGATAAACAGACAATTCGCAATTTACCCCGTCTGAACGAAGACGAACGCGCGTTGTACGACGATCTGAAAGACAACCGTATAAGCCCGAACCTGCGCCTGGAACAGGAGCGCATAGGTTTTTGCTGGTTAGAGACCGCACTCGCCGAGTTAGAGTTCCATGAGTCGACGGACGCGGGATAAAAGGCGTTGTCAAGTTATCGTAGCGGAGACAATCGACTTCAAGATTAGAAGGGGTACTGTCAAATTAATTGGCCTAGATTCATAATCTGGCGATGAATATCTACAAACGCCACCGATTCCCACCCGAGATTATCAGTTATGCAGTCTGGCTGTACTATCGTTTCAATCTCAGTCACCGTGATATCGAAGACCTGCTAGCTGAACGCGGTATTACGGTCA
>CAMYOI010000169.1 GCA_947259955.1 uncultured Gammaproteobacteria bacterium | reverse complement strand
AGTTCTTGATAAGGAAAGTGTTTTATTTCTGCATTTACAAAGTGGCTGGCAACTGATTCAGCAAAACTACCAACCACAGAATCTGTTGCGAACGCTACTCGTAGTATCTTTTTATGATGTTCTTTAACAAATTTCAGATGAGATACTAGCGCAGCGAATGAATCCCAACCCGGAAACGACTTTGTATGAATAATAAGACCGAATAACTGGTTATTGTCTTCAATGTATGGATCGATAATATTTGCCGCTGATTCAAAGTCATTTTTCGATAATGAGCCTTCTGGTTCGAGTATCGCAATGAGATTTTCTTCATCAATTATTACCGAAACCATATCCTCTGACTCCTGAGTTTTCTTTTCCCAACTTTATCCTTTGTGGCGTAGAATGTCTGCAATAGCAGTTGTGTGGTTGAGGCAGGTGAATGACCGAAATGGGGCAACTACACTCCTTTTTGTAATCAACTACATCCAGTTGGCATTTCTGATTCGGGGCGGGTGTCCATTGCTAATAGAAAAGATATTAATCCTGTCTTACTGTAACCCTGTTCAGTACAAAGCAACCCTGTAACGGCAGAACTCTGCCCCTACTGTTCGGGGAGTGTGGTCAAGGATTTTTAGTGCTGGCCAGATTTATTTGAATTTGCTGTCATTCTGTCTCGGTTGATTACTGAGCTGCGCCCGCGAATTGTATTTGTAATCAATTACAAACCGGACGGGGAGGGAGTGTCAGCGATAACCGAAGTTTAATAGTGTCCTAAATCCAGCCGGGCGGCATCAACATGTCGAATGGAATAAACCGCCCACATAGTTCCCGCGCGCCGCCAGATCGTTGTAAATCTCGGCTGCTGCCTTGGTTTCCGCGACGTGCATGGTAATATGTTTCTCCTCCAATAAGTCGAGCGTATCTTGACAGGTATGCAGCATTAACAACATTCCTCTACTTAGAATGATGGTCTGGCTATCCTTTTCGAGCAACTCCTTAATGTCGGCTGGCTGGATGCCGGGCAAGTGGTGTGTATCCGTTTCCCGCCAGTCCCATTCTCGACCGCCGCCCGGCCAAAGTTTGAAATCCTTTCCAATACCTACTCCGTCAACTTCCATGCGACCCCAAGACAGGCGACGTATGTGAGGAGATCGCAATTCATTGTTATACATACCTATGCCTCGAATATCGCTAATAGACAGTACGAACCGTATCCGTTGACTAGTCTGCTCAATAGGTCCAATTTTGACGTATTTGATTTCAATAGCTGACCCACACTATTCTTGTCAGTTGGAGTCGCCATCAATCTGACAGATCATAATTCAGTTCCCCTACCGTGTGGGGCGGGTGTTCAAAGATTCTGCGACCGGATTGACAATGTACTCCCAAGCGGGAATTTGAATTCAAATTACCGGTTACATAGATAAAATGGTAAAGGCGATTATGGCTTTATGCACGCCCTACATTTAGGGGGTTATCCAGGAACAATTCCCGGCGAATTGCGTGCGCCCTAAAAAAATTGTAATCAATTACAA
Organism: uncultured Gammaproteobacteria bacterium; assembly: GCA_947259955.1. Taxonomy (GTDB): domain Bacteria; phylum Pseudomonadota; class Gammaproteobacteria; order Arenicellales; family JAANXG01; genus JAHEKE01. The sequence continues at coordinate 7,274 of CAMYOI010000169.1, read as the reverse complement.
AATCGGTGGGGCCGGAGTGTCACAACCGTTCACCAAAGTGCATTTCCGCTGCCCGATATGGATCTTAGTAAATGTGCCCAACGCAAGGAACTCAAACACCGGTGTCGATCTACTGAATCCGATGTGGAATTCGATAACCGGGGTGATCAGAAATCGAGTGGTTTTGCTACCCATACTGCTACCCAAGCGGTATTGGGGTGAAGGGTTATGTTTGTAAGTTATTGATTTTATTGGCGCGCCCGGAGGGACTCGAACCCCCGACCACCTGGTTCGAAGCCAGGTACTCTATCCAACTGAGCTACAGGCGCGTATGCAGGATGTGCAGATCCGATTCTATCACCTAGTCGCCCGATTCGAGCTTTCGTTTCAATAGCTCATTGACCTGCTGGGGATTCGCTTTGCCCTGAGTCTCCTTCATGACCTGTCCTACGAAGTATCCCAGCACCTTGGTTTGCCCTCCGCGGTATTGCTCGATCTGTTCACGGGACCGAGATAGGACATCATCCACAACTTTCTCCAGTTCGCCGCTGTCCGTGATTTGTCGCAAAGCCTTGGTTTCGATGAGTTGGTCCGCGGTGCCTTCTCCGTTCCACATGGACCGGAAAACATCCTTGGCGATCTTTCCGGATATAGTGCCGTCTTCGATCCGGTTGATGAGTTCAGCCAGCATGCCGGGATCGATGCGTGCAGATTCGATAACCATATTTGCTTCGTTGAGATATCCGGCAAGCTCGGAATTGACCCAGTTGGCCACGGTCTTTGCGTCGCCCCGGGTTTGCTCCAGTACGGCTTCGAAGAAGTCGGCGGTGGCTTTGTCCGACGTCAATTGATATGCATCGGCCGGGCCCAATCCGTGCTGCTCCATGAAACGGTGTCTTTTGGTATCTGGTAATTCGGGCAGTTGCTGCCTTGCACTGTCGATGAACTGATCGTCGAGTTCCATCGGGGGCAGATCCGGATCCGGAAAGTAGCGGTAGTCATGTGCATCTTCTTTGGTGCGCATGGGCCGGGTCTCATTCCTCGATGGATCGTACAACCGGGTTTCCTGTACCACGGTTCCGCCATCCTCGATGAGATCAATCTGGCGTTCAACCTCGAACTCTATGGCTTTTTCGATGAACCTGAAGGAATTGATGTTCTTCAGTTCGGTTCGGGTGCCGAGTTCCGTTTCTCCCTGCGGCCGCACGGACACGTTGGCGTCGCAGCGGAACGAGCCTTCCTGCATGTTGCCGTCACAAATTTCCAGATAGCGAACCAGCGTGTGTAGCTTTCGCAGGTAGGCAATCGCCTCGGCCGGGGAACGCATGTCCGGTTCAGATACTATTTCCAGCAGCGGGGTGCCGGCCCGATTGAGATCGATGCCGGTCATGCCGTGAAAATCCTCGTGCAACGACTTGCCGGCGTCTTCCTCGAGATGGGCACGGGTGATGCCGATGCGTTTTTCACCGCTTCCGGTATCAATTGTCAAGTGACCGCCGACGACGATTGGCAGTTCGTACTGGCTGATCTGATAGCCTTTGGGCAGGTCCGGGTAAAAATAGTTCTTGCGCGCGAATACGGAACGTTGGTTGATTTCGGATTCCACCGAGAGACCGAATTTGACGGCTTTGCGGGCGGCTTCCTTGTTCATGACCGGCAGCACGCCGGGCAGGGCGATATCGACTTCACAGGCCTGGGTATTGGGTTTGGCACCGTAGCTCGTCGACGCACCCGAGAAAATCTTGCTGTTCGTACTCAACTGCACATGGACTTCCAGACCGATGACGGTTTCCCAGGCCACTATTCGAACCCCCCTGGAATACGTCGATGCCATTCGGTGTCCATCTGAAAGCGGTGGCCGATATTGAGCAGCCTAGATTCCGAAAAGTAGGGCCCGATCAGCTGCAGGCCCGCCGGAAGGTCGCCGGCAAATCCGGCCGGCACCGACAGGGCGGGGAGCCCGGAAAGATTGACCGATATCGTGTAGATATCGTTGAGGTACATTGAAATCGGGTCTGACGACTTGGCGCCTATCTCGAACGCAGCGGTGGGTGTGGTCGGCCCGGCGATTACGTCGCACAGCTCGAATGCGCGCTCGAAATCCTGTGTAATCAATCGTCTCAACTTCTGCGCCTTGAGGTAGTAGGCATCGTAGTATCCTGCCGACAGGGCATAGGTCCCGATCATGATCCGGCGTTTTACCTCATCTCCAAAGCCTTCGGCCCGGGTGCGCATGTACATGTCCACCAGGTCTTCGTAGTCTTCGCTCCGGTATCCGTAACGGACGCCGTCGAAGCGGGAAAGATTAGATGATGCTTCCGACGGTGCGATCACGTAGTAGCAGGGTACACACAGTTCGCTGTTGGGAAGGTCGATATCGATCAGGATCGCCCCGTGGTCTTCCAGCACGCGCAGGGCGTCGCGGACGAGAACTCCAACCTCCGGACTCAAGCCTTCGTCGAAATACTGCTTGGGCAATCCGATTTTCAATCCGTCGATGTCATCTTTCAGCTCGGATCCATAGTCCGGAACCGGTTCCTCCACCGATGTGGAATCCATCGGATCGAAGCCGGCAATTACATTGAGCAGAAGCGCGGCATCTTCCGCCGATTGAGTGAGCACCCCGCCCTGGTCCAGGGAAGAAGCAAATGCGACCATGCCATAGCGCGAAACCCTGCCATAAGTCGGTTTGAGGCCGGTGATGCCGCACAGTGCCGCAGGTTGCCGGATCGACCCCCCGGTATCGGTCCCGGTCGCGGCGGCGCACAGGCGCGCCGTTACAGCCGCTGCCGATCCACCCGAACTACCGCCTGGGACCCGAACCTGGTCCCAGGGATTCCTGACCGGCCCAAAGTAAGAGGTTTCGTTGGACGATCCCATGGCAAACTCGTCCATGTTGGTTTTGCCCAGCGTGACCATACCCTCCTTGTGGCAACGCTTGATCAGGGTTGCGTCATAAGGCGGGACAAAATTACTCAATATTTTCGACCCGCAGGTAGTCAGTACGCCTTTCGTACAAAAGATATCCTTGTGCGCGATCGGGATCCCGGTCAAAGGCCGGGAACCGCCGTTTTTCAGCATCTTGTCAGCAGCGCGGGCTTGGTTCAGGCTGAATTCCGGATCCACGGTGATGAACGCGTTGAGCGCGCGGTGCCGCTCCATACGCTCCAGATATGTCGTGGTTAGTTCGACACTTGAATATTGTCGCTGCCGCAATCCGGCAGAAAGTTGTTTGATTGAATTAGAGTACACGAAGCTGCGCAATTCCCATTTTTTGTCAGACGCCGGATCGGGGTGGTTTATTCGATTACCTTGGGCACCAGATAGAGCCCGTTCTCGATCATCGGCGCAACGCTCTGCAGATCATCGCGCCGATCGTGCTCGGTAACGCTGTCCGCGCGCATACGCAGTAACCGATCCTGTGGATGAGAGAGGGGGGCTACGTTATCCGTATCAATTCTATTCATCTGTTCGACGAATTCCAGGATCGTCGAAAGTTGTGAAGCGTAACGATCGATATCCACTTTATCGACATGAATTCGTGCTAATCTGCTAATCTTATATACGGTTTGTTTGTCCAATGCCATTTTCGAAAATCGCTTTGTCAATAAATCTAACTAACATAGTCGCCGGACAGGTTGAACACATGTATTCCCGTTGTTAGAGTACGCCGGTTTTGATCAACCCCTTAATGTCCTGGTCTATCTGAATGCTGAAACGAATCCTGGGCCTGTTCTCTAACGACTTGGCCATCGATCTTGGCACCGCCAACACACTTATCTATGTCCGGGACAAGGGCATTATATTAAATGAGCCATCCGTCGTCGCGATTCATACCAGTGTGGGTGGCGGCAACAAGACCGTCCTTGCGGTGGGCTACGAAGCTAAGCGGATGCTGGGTCGCACCCCAGGCAACATCCAGGCTATCCGCCCGATGAAGGACGGAGTAATCGCGGACTTTACGGTCACTGAGGTTATGTTGAAATACTTCATACGGAAAGTCCAGGAAAACCGGTTCTTAAGACCCAGTCCGCGGATCATTATATGCGTGCCGTGTGGGTCGACCCAGGTCGAACGACGTGCCATTCGCGAATCCGCGGTCAGCGCGGGAGCGAGAGAGGTGTACCTGATCGAGGAACCCATGGCGGTCGCTATCGGCGCAAATCTGCCCGTGGGAGAACCCACGGGATCGATGGTGCTGGATATCGGCGGCGGCACGACGGAAGTCGGCATCCTGTCCCTGGGAGGAATGGTCTACAGCACATCGCTTCGGACAGCGGGTGACACATTCGACGAGGCAATTATAAATTTCGTGCGACGGCACCACGGAATACTAATCGGTGAAGCCACCGCTGAACGGGTGAAAAAAGCGATTGCTTCGGCATGGGTGAAATCCGAAAACCGTGAAATCGAAATCAAGGGCAGGGATATCGCGGAAGGGATGTCCAGGGCGGTCAAACTGAATAGTACGGAGATTTATGAGGCGATCAGTGACCCGTTGGATGCCATCGTTCAATCAATAAAGAAGGCTCTGGAGCAGACGCCGCCGGAATTGAGTGCGGACATCGGCGACAAGGGCATCGTAGTCGCGGGCGGCGGCGCGCTGATGCGTGATATGGATCGGCGCCTCATGGAAGATACCGGCTTGCCGGTCGTGCTTGCGGATGATCCGCTGACCTGTGTCGCACGGGGTTGCGGCAGGGCGCTTGAAGAAATGGATACACTGGGAGATGTATTCGCCCACGAGTAAATGGAGCAGCATTATTTTTTTCTGCTGATGTCTCACCCACGTCGCAGATTTAGGCCGCATTTCTCATCCGGATAGGCGTTTCCAATACATACTGTGCTTCAGGCAAAACGACACACCACGATGTTTGCAATGCTTGGACAAGCATGCATAGCCGCCTGATGAGAATTGCGGGCTAATAGGGGTGGCTAGAGAAACGTCGAGCACGAACCTGTTTCGGTTTGCACTATTGGTTTGCATATCAGTAGTGGTCATGATCATTGATTTCCGGTCGAACGATCTCCAGCACCTGCGATCGGCCCTGGGCACCGTGATGACGCCGCTTCACTTCCTGGCCACGTTTCCTCAGGAGTTGGCGGATCGGGTCAATATCTGGTTCATATCGAGCGAGGGGCTGAGGGACGAGCACGAGGCGCTCCGGTCCGAGTACGTGCACCTTAAATCTAGGTTGCAGAAGCTGCAAGCCCTCGAGCGCGAAAACGAGGCCCTGAGACACCTGCTGGACGCCGCCGAAAAAGTCCAGGACAAGATTCTCATGGCTGAACTCATCGAGGTGAGCCTCGATCCATATACCCACAAGATCCTGGTAGATCGGGGATTGAGAGACGGGACGCATGTCGGTCAGCCCGTTTTCGATCCGACCGGTGTCATGGGCCAGGTTACCCAGGTCATGCCGTTTACGAGCGCCGTTACCCTGATCACCGATCCGGGCCATGCCATACCGGTCCAGGTGCAGCGAAACGGACTGCGCGCCGTCGCATTTGGCACCGGCAATTCAGACCGCCTGCGGGTTTCCTACCTCAATCAGATTGCTGACATCCGGATAGGGGACGTGTTGTTGAGCTCGGGGCTTGGCGGACGCTTCCCCACTGGCTATCCCGTGGCGAAGGTCACTTCGGTTGACAACGATCCGGGCGAGGCATTCCTGCACATCGAGGCGGCGCCGACCGCGAAGATCGATCGTTCGAGCCAGGTGCTGCTGGTTTGGCGACGGGAACAACAATCGCGGATAGTGCCTGAAGAAGACGTGGAGACGAACGCAGAGCAAGCACTGCACGCCGCGGAACTCGACAAGCGAGCGGGTCGGGAAGAATGAAAATCGTCCTGAGTTTCATCATTGCATTTCTGCTTGTCCTGGTGCCGTTTCCCGACTGGGCCACCATGTATCGTCCCGACTGGGTAGTCCTGGTGTTGATCTACTGGTGTTTGGCGCTTCCGGATCGGATCGGACCGGGTGTGGGGTGGATCGTTGGATTGCTGGTCGATATCATGCAGGCCAACCTGCTGGGATTGAACGCTTTGGGCATGTCGATGGTCGGATATCTGGTGAATCGCTTCCATTTTCGCTTGAGGATATTTCCCTGGTGGCAGCAGGCCGTATCGGTCCTGCTCGTCCTGTTGCTCTATCGCGCTCTGGTGGGTTGGATCCGGGGATTTTTCACCACGTCGTATCTGGACTTCGGCTACTGGGTGCCCTGTTTCATCGGTATGCTCGTCTGGCCGTGCCTGTACCTCATGCTTAGAGATCTGTATCCGCAAAGGAAGGCCCGATGATGGCCAGAATCCGCATCAAGGACTATGTTCGCGAGACCAACCTCATCCAGGCGCGTCTCGTGATCTCATCGATAATCGTGGCCGCGCTGTGCTTCGCATTACTGGCCAGGCTGTACTATCTGCAGATAGAGCAGCATTCACACTATTCGACCCTGTCGCAGGAGAATAGGATCAGCTGGCCAGGCTGTACTATCTGCAGATAGAGCAGCATTCACACTATTCGACCCTGTCGCAGGAGAATAGGATCAGCTTCGTCCCGATACCGCCGGCCCGGGGTCAAATATACGACCGAAAGGGTCGCGTGATCGCCGAGAATCTTCCCACCTATACCCTTGAAGTCGTGCCTGATAATGTGCCGGATATGGACAAGGCACTCGACCAGATCGCCCGACTGATCGAGCTGTCCGAAATAGACCTGCAACGTTTCCATACCGCGCTGCGCTCTCGGCCGGGCTTCGAGATCAGGACGCTGAAATCGGGGCTGACCGATGAGGAAGTGGCCCGCTTTGCGGTCAATCAGCATCAGATCAACGGTTTTCAGATCAATGCCCGATTGCGGCGACACTACCCATTCGGCCCCGAAATGGTTCACGTTCTTGGCTATGTGGGACGGATCAGTGAAATCGATCTCGAACGCATCGACAGGAATGCCTACAGGGGCACTGACTACATAGGCAAACTCGGGATCGAAGCTCACTACGAACGCACCCTCCTTGGACAGTCGGGTTACGAACAGGTGGAAACCAATGCACATGGCCGAGTGGTGCGCACACTTTCAAGGGTCAGCCCGGTGGCCGGAAAGGACATCTATCTGAATGTGGACGTCGATCTACAGCAGGCTGCGAGGGAATACCTTGGTGAATTCGAGGGCGCGGTGGTTGCCATCGAACCCGGGTCGGGGGGAGTGCTGGCCTTCGTCAGCAACCCGGTGTATGACCCTAATCCTTTTGTAAACGGCATCGATACCAAGTCTTACAAACTCCTCCGCCAGGAC
>CAMYOI010000168.1 GCA_947259955.1 uncultured Gammaproteobacteria bacterium | reverse complement strand
CGTGTCGGAGTTTTCAAAGTTGTAGGTCAGACCAGCAGTGGCCGAGAACTCCCACCCGGTTTCGGGGTTGAGAAAGGTATATGCACCGCCGATATCGATTGCCGCGTGCCCCAGTCCAAGATTCGATAGACGGTTCGGATCATAACTGCCTACCGGAATGCTGCCCGCGACATAGGCCATCCAGTTGTGCACGCCACGGTTCCAGAACAGCTGAGCGGTGGGATACAGATCGCTCATTCCCGTCACTTCATCCGACGCGGCCGCACTGACCCCGCCAACTGAAATATCCGCTGATACGCTGCTGCGGGCAGGAATGAACGCCAGCGAAAAACTGGGACGCCCTCCGAGAATTGTCGTGTCTGGCGTATAAGCCGGAACGACAAACTGACCGAAATAGCTGGCGTCGACGCCGAGTTTCAGGTCGTTGCCAAAGCCCAGAGGTTCACTGGCACTCGCATTGGCCGAATACCAGTAGGAAACCATCGCCAGAGACGCACCCGGCTCCGGAGCAACGGCGGCAAAGCTGCCGTATTGTCCGGGCAGCCAGAAACTGGTGCCGCCTTCATCGGCCCGAGTGGATGATCCGATCAAGGCATTGAGCAGCAGTACACTTGCCATGATGACCCATCGCGGACAGTGAAAGTCAGAGTTCACATAAAACATCATTCTCTCCTGAAAGCCGGGCAGCGATCGCAGTGCGAAACCGTAAGCAGAACCCGCTGATGCGGATCACTTGGCGGGTGTCTGCCTGTCGGATCAGATAAATCGAGTGTGATCCGTCCAGTTTCGCAGGTTGCGCGGTTTTGCCTAATCCAATTTCAATTACGGCATAAATTCCGCGTATTGTCCGGGGCCGGCTCTGCGACCGGCCCCAAAAGCTACGTCTCATTCAACCAGTTCGATCTCACCGGGTTTCCAGCTGCCATCCAGCCAGGGCTCCAGCGGGCCATACATCCGGAGCGCGATGAACCACCCCTTGCCGGGAACGGATTGAAGCCAGTTGCTTTCCTTGCCTTCGGGAGGCGTCGGACCGAAATAGACATCAATCGATCCGTCCGGGTTTTTCCGCATGCCCTCTGTATAGCTGTCGAGCGTCGGGAATTGCTGGTCAGTCTGCAATTGCGAACGGGTCTGGGTGTCGTACATCGTAACCGCCCAGAAATCCTTAACCGGTACATCTGCTGGCATCGTCAGCTTGTAAGTCTTGGCGCCATCCAGCGGGCGTTTTTCGCTGTCCAGCATTGCCATGGTATAGTCCGAGCCCTTGCCGGCAGACCGGATCGCCATGGCGGGCGACACTACGATGTATCCGTAGTGGAAAGTCGTCCTCCCATCAAGGTTGCGGCCTTGGCCACGCATGAAGAATGTGTTGCGGTCTGGGAATGCCAGCACCCAGGCACTGTCTTCCCCGAACACTTTCACGCCGGGATCGCGCGGGAAATAGGTATAGTTGCGCGCAATGCCATCGCCAATTTTTGCCGCATCCTCCAGGATCGCCTGCATCCGGTCGTCGGGGGCAAAGTCTTTACCCTTTTCAATCCCGATTGCCGCGAGCTGGCCGGTTCGCTCAACGCCCAGAAACCCTTCGGGTTCTTGCTGGATCACGTCGTTTAGCCCAGAGTAGAAACTGACATCGGTGGCAACAACCGTGCTTATCTCAGCGCCCGAGACATTCACGAACTCCATCGCAGGCGGGGTGTCGGCCTGCGACAGCGGATAGACCTTCAGGTTGTCGCGGATGTTTTTCGAGGCCGCTTCGACCCCGTCCGTCAAATACCCGCGCATGAAATTCCAGACGCCGTAGGTCTTGGATTGGACAACGAAGTAGCCCTCTGGCACGTCGCCGTCATACCCCGGCGGGAGAACAAGGAAATTGCCGCCCTTGCCTTTGTCCGGGCCGGCCGCGCCAAGGTCGGTAATATACTGAAAAGCCATGTCGTCCAGCACGCCCAGCATTCCCGGTGGAAGTTCAATCACCGTCGGCCCGTCCCGTTCGAGGTCGAAAAAACCCATGGCGTACATCGTCGACGTGTTCCCCGTCAGAACCTGCGACTTGGAATCCATGAGCGTATCAAAAATGCAGATCTGGTTCGCAGCGTCGGCACAACCTGCCGCGCTCTGGCCTTCGCGCAGCGCATATGCCGACATGGTCGGCATCGCGTTGAGCATCACCTCGACCGCACGGGACCGGTCGAGATAGTCATAAAGCGTATCGACAGTTGCGCCGTCGGGGACACCATCGCGATAGGTCAGCGTCCCGAGCGAACTGTCCACGCTGTCCGGCGTGGTGATCGAGTCGGGCAGGTCGGTAGTCATTTTCATTTGCGGGGCGTCGGCAAGTGCCGAAACGCTAATCAGCGCAAGCAGGCTTGCGCTCAATATTGCCGACACGTGTTTTCCTGGTTTCATTTCTCTCTCCTTTGCATCTGCAGACCTGAACAATTCAGAGCAGCGATAAATCAAATCCACCCCAAGTATGGCCGATCCGCTTCGGGCGTTTTGGTCCGATCGCGCCACCCGGAAGGTCGCCCTTTGTCGCGTAGCGTAATGATTGCAAACCACGCTTTTTCATCGAAGAAAGACCGTAGATGGAACGGCATGCGGCCTGTGAAGATGCGCCAAATGCAAACAGGCCGGGGTTACCCCGGCCCGCTGATACTAATCTTTTGGTCGAATCTATTCGACCATCACCACATCATTTGGCACCCAGGTCTTGTCGTTAAAGGCCTTGAGTGGACCGTAGTAGCGTATGTAAACAAAGAAGCCCTGGTCGGGGAGCGTCCTGACCCAGTTCTGGTCTGTTACGCCGTCCGGCTTTTCATTGGAAAAGAAGATATCGATCGAGCCGTCATCATTCGTCACCGGGGCCGGCGTTTGCTGGCTGCTGATGCTCGGAAAGGGCTGGCTCTGGAGTTCGCTGCGGGTCCAGGGATCGTACAGTGTTACCGCCCAGAATAGGGCAACAGGAACTTCGGGTTTCACGTTCAATTTGTAGGTTTTGTTACCATCAAGGAACTGTTCCTTGCTGTCCTTGTAGGTCGTCTGATAGCGCGATCCCGTCCCTTCCGGCATCTGCATTGCCATGGCGGGCGTGATCCCGTCAGCGGTAAAATGGAACGTCGTCCGCGCCTCGAGATTGAAGTAGCCCTCCGGATCGAAAGTCGAACTGTCGCCGATAAACGGGCTCTCCCATGTCAGACCCGGGTAGACGACGGCCTCCGGCTGACGACTATCGAACGAGATCACACGGGACATCGCCACGCCTTCTTGTGCCGCCTGTTCCATGATCTGCTGCATGCGGGCATCGGGGTTGAATGGCTCGCCTTGCTTGATGCCAATCGATGCCAGCCTGCCCAGAAGTTCCTTGCCGAAAGCTTCGGCGGGTTCGTAGCTGATGATCTCATGCATCCACTCAAACGCCGAGGCGTCCTCGGGCACGAGTGAATTCCATGCAATGTTGCTGGCGTTTACGATCTTTGGCGGGCGCGGGCCAGTCGCCAGCGGATAGATCTTGGCATTGTCGCGATAGTACGCAAGGGCCTTTTCACCATATCCGACCGTGGCCGCGTTCGCCCGCATGAAAGAGAAATTCATGTAGGTCTTTGATCGCACGACGAAATACCCGTCGGGCACCTCTCCGTCATACCCCGGAGGCAGGATCAGGTACTTGCCGCCCTGGCCCTTGTCCATGCCTGTCGGACCAAGGTCGGCGTTGAACAGGAAATTATGATCGTCCACAGGCCCCATGACACCCGGCGGGACTTCAAACACCGTCGGGCCGTCTGCTTTCAGATCGAAAACGGCGAAGGCATAGAGGCTTTCCGTGTTCCCGGTCAGCACCAGAGCGCTCGAATCCAGCCGGTCCGCCGTTACGCTGATCTGTGAGCTGTCCTTCATATCCAGGTCCCGGACCCAGCCTTTCATCAGACCGTGCGCGGACAACGCCGGGTACATATCCATATAAAGCTGAGTCGCACGCTGAAGATCGATTTCGTCATAGACCTTCTGAGTGGTTTCCTCCGTAGGATATCCACCCGGGAATTCAAGCGTCCCGTACCTGGTTTCGATGGTTTCGGGTGCCGGCTTGAATTCGCCGGGGGCATAATTCGGTTCGGACCCGGCCATGTCGAAAAAGCCTTGCGATTGCTGGGCCATAGCCGTGCTTGACAGCATTGCGGCAAGCAGTCCGGCGGCAGTTGATTTGAGCAACAGAGATTTTCTCATTGTTTTCTCTTTGAAGGTTGATGCAGGATGACGCGTGGTCTCGTCGTATTCTGTAAACATGGTACGGCGTTGCCGGCGCGCGTTTTGGTCCGATCGCGCCAAAAGAAAGGGCCGGAACATGTGCTCCGGCCCCTGTTCATTTCATCACTCGACCAATTCCAGCTCGCTCGGGCGCCAGCTCTTGTCGAGCCAAGGCTCAAGCGGTCCATAGGCGCGGAAGAGGATGAACCAGCTCTTGTTTGGGATCGTCTGGATCCAGTTGCGCTCGTCGACCCCGTCGGGCAGCTCGGGCGCAAAGATCACGTCATAGGAACCGTCATCATTTTGTTGCAACCCATCGCCAAGACTGTTGACGCCGGCAAACTTCTGATCGGTCTGCAACATCGACCGGGTCTGGGTATCGTAGATAGTCACCGACCAGTTGTCTTTGACCGGCACATTCGGTGGCACCTGCAGCTTGTACGTTTTCGCGCCATCCAGTTCCTGATGTTTCGCGTCCAGACCGGCAATCAGATAGTCAGAGCCCGCACCGGGTTTTGTCACCGCCATCGCAGGCGTTACGACCACCGCGTTGTAATGCATCCACAGGCGGCTATCGTAACGGCGCGCGCCGTCCTTGAGGAAGTATGAGTCCTTGTCCGCGAAGGCCATCAACCACTCACTCTCCGTGCCTTTGTAGACGCGATGTCCGGGGTCACGGGGATATACCGTATTGGCACGCGCATAGGCGTTGGCGATGGCCACCGCATCGGTCAGGATCGCTTTCATGCGTGCATCGGGGTTGAAAGGCTGACCCTTGACGATCCCGATCGAAGCGATCAGGCCTGTCGTCTCCGGATCAAGCCAGCCGACCGGCTCTTCTTGGATCAGCGCATTCAGGTCTTCGTAGAAACTGAAGTCGTTCGGTGGGATCGTCTTGTAGTCTGCCAGCCCTGACATATCGGTGAATGCCATCTCGGGTGGGGCGTCCTGCTTGGCCAGCGGATAGACCTTCAGGTTGGCCTTGATCCGGTCGGTCGCTTCCTGGACGCCTTTTTCGACATACCCGCGCATGAAGTTCCACACGCCATTGGTCTGGGATTGGATAACAAAATAACCGTCTGGCACGTCGCCCTCATAACCTGGCGGCAACACCAGATACTTGCCGCCCTGGCCCTTGTCAGGACCAACAGCGCCGATGTCGGTCATATAGCGAAAGTACATGTCGTTGAACACGCCCAGCACCCCCGGCGGCACCTCGACCACCGTCGGCCCGTCCGTTGCCAGATCGAGAAAGCCCCACGTGTAGAGGGAGGTGTTGTTCCAGGTCAGAATCAGCGGTTTTGAATCGCCCAATTCCTCTGCAATCACGATCTGGTTTGAGCCCGCGAGGCCAATATCCCGCATGCCCTGACGCAGATGATATATCGACACGGCCGGGACCATACTGATAAAGACCTGCGCGGCGCGGGCCCGGTCCATGTAGTCATAGACGGTATCGACGGTTGCCTGGTCTGGCACGCCGTCGAAAAAGTTGAGAGTCCCGATCGAGGTGTCCACGACATTCGGTGTCGTGATCTCCGGCGGGATATCTGTCGTCATCTCGTAGGTTGGCGTCTGGGCGAAACCAACTGAACTGACGAGCGCCAGAATGCTGGCACCGCAAAGCGCGTTTCGAAGGGATAGAACTGTCATGTGCATTCTCCTTATGTGACAAGTGGCGCAAGACGCAAAGTGGCGCGAATCACTCCGTGTCTTTGATGATGCGCCGGAGCGGGCGGGCTTTTTGGTCCGATCGCGCCAGATCAGGCGGCGCGTTCCCGACCAAACATCTCACGGCGATATTTGCCGGGGCTGATCCCGGCGACGCGTAGAAAACTACGTCCGAAATTGGATTGGTTTTCATAGCCAAGCGTCATCGCCAAGTCGATCAACGGAGTGTCCGAAGCCGCCAGAATTTCGGTGGCCATTTCAAAACGCGTGGTCTCGATCAGGTCCGAAAAGCTGGTTCCCGCCTGCTGGAGCTTGCGTTGCAGCGACCTTGGACTGACGTCCAGAATCTCGGCGAACATGGTCATTTTGGGGGACCCGTCACGAAGGTAAGGGCGGACCAGACGTTTCAGATATTCCACCTCGTCCAACGTCTCGGGGATGTTTGGGTCCGGCACGTGTGCCGCCGCGCATGTCAATTCACTGGCGGCGAGAACCGACGAGGGCATGATGATCGACGTGTGGGCCGATTGCGCGAGGAAACGTGTATTCGGAAGCGCTTCGCGCGCGTCATCGCAGACGCTGAAATCAGACTTGAATCTGATCTCATCCGGGGACCAGTTTTCGCCGGTGATACTGCGAACAGCCTCAATCAAAACCGTGACCTGAGTCCATTCCGAGATTGGGTCGCTCGGTATTTCGGACGACTTGCTGTCACAATAGATTTCGGCACTGCCATTGAAACCGATAACGCCAACACGCGTATCGGAGTCTTCGAGGGCGATCAGGTTGGACAGGCAGTCGAGACGTGCCTTGACGGTGGGCAAGGGCCGCAATGCCACCAGCAGTTCCGCACTGAAGTTCGACCACGAAAACTTCTGGACCCAAAGCCAGCCCAGATCATCTACACCTTCAAGGCTTGCGCTTCTGGCGAGGAAGTCCATAGAAAGGATATTGCTGACAAGTTCATCCGGTGTTTCCTCGATCATTGTCGGCAATTTTGCTTTCGCCAACTCCCGTTCGACCGGAGCGCCAATATCGCGCAGAACGTCAAGGAACGGGATCAGGTAGGCCGCCCGGCATGTCGAAATCTTGTCCACCTATTCCCCCCGGAAAGAAATTGTAACGTGTCGTCGGATGCAGCAACAGTCAGACTGTCGCTCCAAGTTTGATAGCAACTTACTACGCCGTATTTTGGTCATTTCGCGCCAAACTCAATTTTGCTTGATGTGGCGCACGCAGACCAAAATACACCCACAGGACGCTATATCTTAAAGTGACAGTCTAACACCGCACAGAGAGAACCCGCTTTGATTCAGCGCAGTCCAGCCAAAGTCGTCGAGATGGTCGAACAGGCCGTGCGACGTGCGCCTAAAAATGCGGATCCACGCATTGCAGAGGTTGCCTTTGCTCTTGACTTGAGCGCTCGGTCTCTCCAGCGTCACCTTGCCCAACAGGGGACATCGTTTTCCAAAGTAATCGAACATACCCAACTCCAGCATGCGCTGGAACTGCTTGTCCAAGACGACCTGAACATTTCAGAAATCGCACAGGCCCTCGGATATACAGACCCAAGCAATTTCTGTCGCGCATTCCATAAATGGACAGGCCAATCGCCCAAACGGTGTCAGAGCAAGATGCTGGAGCAGGCCTTGCCCGAGAGAGCCGAAAGCTGATCCTGATTTAGCAAGACGATCGGCGTCTGGCCGCATAGCGGCGCATTATCCGCTGGTTTGTACAGACCACATCCTTGCTTCAAGGTCGAAGTTTTGCGCCAATCCATTGAATCTGCCTGGCAACTCGGTCATATATATCCTGTAGAGTACGCTGCAGTTTGCACCAACGGCCGCTTTTCTTTCTGCAGCGTAGCTGATGGTTTCACTCAGTTGAGTTGCTGCAGTTGCGAGCATCGGTGCCGGACCATGTCTGCATTGGGCTCGGAGCCGACTTGTGGCGGTGCAGAGAAGACTGGGCTTTCATGATCGTCCGAATGTCAGCTCTCGGTGAGGTGGCCCGGCAAGTTCGCGTCCGCAACGAAGTTCCGCTTCCCGCCCATTTCGACAATTCAAGCCACGTCGTTCTATGAACATCAACTCTTGGTGTACCAAGTCGAAAAGTCCGCTTAGCTGCCGATCAACTGCTTTGAATTCGTTCTCAGTATGAATGT
>CAMYOI010000167.1:6877-16567 GCA_947259955.1 uncultured Gammaproteobacteria bacterium | reverse complement strand
TAGCTGCCTTCGTCCGCAATGATCAGGGTTCGTTCGAACTGACCCGTATTCAGGGCGTTGATCCGGAAATACGTCGACAATTCCATCGGACAGCGCACGCCTTTGGGGATATAAACAAAGGAACCGTCGCTGAACACGGCTGAATTCAGTCCGGCATAGAAATTGTCACCCGCGGGAACCACCGAACCCAGGTATTCACGGACCAGTTCCGGGTGCTCCTGCATTGCCTCGGATATGGAACAGAAAATAACGCCGGCCTTGGCCAGCGAACCCCGGAATGTGGTCTTAACCGACACGCTGTCGAAAACGGCATCGACGGCAACGCCGGCAAGCGCCTTCTGCTCCTCCAGCGGTATGCCCAGCTTTTCATAGGTTTCAAGCAGTTTGGGATCGACCTCGTCCAAGCTCTTCGGCCCGTCTGTCTTCGGTGCGGAAAAATAGCTGATTCCCTGAAAATCGATAGGCGGGTAGTCAACATGAGCCCAATTGGGCGACTTCATGGTCAACCAGTTACGGTACGCGGCGAGCCGCCACTCGAGCATGAATTCCGGCTCCTCCTTTTTTGCTGAGATCGCGCGGATCACATCCTCGCCAAGCCCCGGAGGCAGCGTATCGGCGTCGATATCGGTGACGAAGCCTTCTTTGTATTCCCGACGGACCAGACTTTCGATCTGTGGTGTTGTCGTGCTCATGTCATTTCTCGCAAACTACTTGGATTTTTCCCTATATCTGGGTATGAAAAACTGAGTTCCAAGAGCGCCGAGCCCCTGACGCAAAGCGGGCTGCGCTCAGGTCAAATAATACCTGAGTAATTTAGTCAGGTATAGCGGTTAAAATGGAAAGTGGCCGAAACTAACCCGGCAATCCCATGGTTTACCGGGAAAACCGCGGACTACTACTGGATATATTCACAGAAAACCGCCGGCCATACCGGTCTCAGCCGTCATTCAGGATCCCGCTGCGGGCTATTCTGCCCGTCAGCGGGAATCGGGCCAGGCCAGGACCAGAAGCACCGCGCCAATGCTCCCGACCGCCCAGCTCAGCAACGGCGCACCATGGAACATGACGGGAGCGTAACCGTCAAGCGCGCTGACGATAAACGCCGACAGCACGAGTATGGCACCAACCATACCGACGAATTGACGTCGCTGTCCCGCTGATATCTCGCGGCGCAGCTTCTCGATTTCCGCGGACTGGCTTTGGTTGGCAAATTCCGCCTCGCTCAGTTTTCGCATCACATCGTACGCCAGAGAGGGCACCTGCGGCAGGATACGGTTCCATTTTGGGAGCTCCTTTTTGACACCTTCCACGAATGCTCTCGGGCCGACCTGCCGGTTCATCCAGTCTTCGAGGTAAGGTTTGGCGGTTTCCCAGAGATCGAGCTGTGGATACAGCTGGCGGCCCAGCCCCTCGATATTGAGCAGCGTTTTCTGCAGCAGCACGAGTTGCGGTTGTATGGGCATCTCGAAGCGACGCGCAACCTGGAACAGCTGCAGCACAAATCGACCGAATGATATCTCATTGATAGGTTTGGCGAATATGGGTTCACAAACCGTGCGGATCGCCGCCTCGAATTCTTCGACTCGCGTATGGGGCGGCACCCAACCGGCCCGCAGGTGTGCGTCTGCAACCGCGTGATAGTCGCGGTTGAAAAATGCCAGGAAATTCTCGGCAAGATATCGCTTGTCCGAGTCGCTCAATGTGCCAACGATACCAAAGTCCACCGCTCGATATTGACCGTCTTCCGAAACGAAAATATTGCCAGGATGCATGTCGGCATGGAAAAAACCGTCGCGAAACGCCTGGGTGAAAAATATTTCAACGCCATTATGGGCGAGCTGACGCATGTCTATGCCCGCTTTTCTGATCGCATCGACGTCGCGTATCGGAATTCCATGAATGCGTTCCATTACCATCACGTTTTGACGGGTGTGTTCCCAATAGACCTTCGGCACGTAGACGATCTCTGAATCGATGAAATTCGCCCTCAGCTGGCTCGCGTTGGCCGCCTCCCGCCGCAGATCAAGCTCATCGTGTATGGTCTTGTCGAACTCCCCCACGACCTCGACGGGCCGCAGCCGCGGGCCCTCGTCCCAGTACTTTTCCGCCAGTCCGGCCAGTGCGTACAGCAGATCGAGATCCCTTGCAATGACTTCGTCGATGTCAGGGCGCAAGACCTTTACTATCACTTCGGTGCCGTCAAGGAGTTCGGCCAGGTGGACCTGTGCGACCGATGCCGCTGCGACCGGTTCTGCATTGAAATTCCGTAGATGATCTTCCAGCGCATCGCCGTAGGCCTGCTCCACCAGCAGCTTGGCCTGGTCCCCGGAGAACGGGGCAACCTGATCCTGCAGTTTTGCTAGTTCCGTTGCCAGATCCTCGGCCAGCAGATCCGGCCGGGTCGACAGTACCTGCCCGAACTTGACGAATACGGGACCCAACTCCTCGAGCGCCTCCCGCAGCCTGACTCCTCTCGGGGAATCTTCCGCCGGTCGCCACCACCGCCAGGGCAGTAGCCTGAGCACCGTCCGATAGGGGCGGAAAAGGTGGAGCGTATCCACGAACTCATCGAGGCCGTGCCGGATGAAAACACGAGCGATCCTCGAAAGCCTGAAAAGTTGACGCGGATGAGCCATCGTCCGCTATTCGATTCGTTTTCGCAATCGCTTCACGCGCTGTTCCAATCTGTCCACATCTGCCCGCAGGACATCCGTCTTTTCGATGAATTCATCGACGCGCCAATCCGGCGCCAATATCCTGACTTCTTCTACCATGTATTCCCCGACGTCGAGCCGAAACGATTCCGCCGCCTCGCCGATCCATCTGCGAAACCGCCGCGCACCGCGCCCGAATTGATGCGCGGCGACGTCGCCCACGTAGTGGGAAAACAGTTCCTCCAGGTCAATGTCCATTGCATTGAGAATCTTCTGAAAATCCTGTGCAAGCTCCACATCACCTTCGATTGTGAGCTTCTTGTCCATGAAAACCCGGTTGTCACGATTCTTTCCTCCCAGCCCGAACTGCAGGAAAGCGAGCGGAGACCCCCTCAAGGTGATATCCACCTCGCCCGGCCAGTCTTCCCGAACCTGCAGGCCTTCCTCACCGGGAACAATAAAGATCGCTTTGTCGACGACCCCGATGTCCATCTTGAAAACCTTTCCCCGCAGCGGGGAAAGCCTTTTTACGGTGTCCGGATCGAGCCTGAGCAGGCGGTTTCCGGCGCGCTCGAGCACCTCGGTGATCATGGCCGTTGCGTCAACAGGACTGCTCCATCAAAACTTGTACCCGGTGTGCACCGCTACAACGCCCCCTGACAGATTGCTGAAATCAACGCGTTCGAATCCCGCCCGCTCCATCATTTCCTTGAGTTCGGCCTGGGGGGGCTGCTTTCTTATCGATTCCACAAGATACTGGTAGCTGTGTCGATCTTTTGCCACCAGCCTGCCAAGTCCAGGGATCACGGTGAAAGAGTAGGCATCATAGAGCGCTCTCAACAGGCCGGTGGTAGGACGGGAAAACTCGAGGACGACCAGCTTCCCGCCCGGCCGAAGACAGTTAAACATCGATGCCAGCGCGCGCTCCTGCCGGGTGACGTTGCGCAAACCGAAACCGATGCATATGAAGTCGAAAGCTGCCGGGGAAAACGGCAGGCACTCGGCATCCGACTGTACGAAGTACACATTGCCGATGTTGCCCGAATCGACTGTGCGTTCTCGGCCCTTTCCCAGCATGGCGCTATTGATATCGGTTACGGTCACCGAACCCGTCGGACCCACCTTCTTGATCAAAAGCCTGGCAAGATCGCCGCTGCCCGAGGCAACATCCAGGACTTGGTCACCCGGGTGGACCCCACTCAGTCGCACGGCAAAATCCTTCCACAAACGGTGGGCACCCAGCGACATCAGGTCATTCATCACATCGTAGCGATCGGCAACGGATTCGAATACCTCACGCACGAGTCCGGCCTTTCGATCCGCGGACACCTGCTTGAATCCGAAATGGGTGTTGTCTTCAGCCATCCGCCATCGCCGCATCATAGGGTTGAGGCCCGCGCTGCTTTCCTGCATCTTCCAACCGCCGGAGATAGTCGTGCCAGTATTTCGACTTGTTCTTGCCGAGGTCGTACAGGGTATCCCAGGAATAAATCCCCGTATCGTGGCCATCATCGAACCTGAAAACGACCGCATAGGTTCCCACCGGATCTATTGCATCGATGTTTACGTTCTCCTTTCCGATCTGCAGCACTTCCTGACCCGGTCCATGACCCCGCACTTCCGCCGAGGGCGAGTAGACCCTCAAATACTCGCAGGGCATTTCGAAATGGCAACCGTCATCAAAGGTCACTTCCAGAACGCGGGACTTTTGATGCAGCTTGATGTCGGTGGGTCGGGCCGTACTCGCCATGGTTTGCTCCTTCACTCGTTGAGCCATTCGGCTACCGGATTCGAAAAATAGCTCAATATGCCGTCGGCGCCGGCGCGCTTGAATGCAATCAGGGATTCCAGCACGGTGCTGCGATAGTCCAGCCAGCCGTTTCCTGCCGCGGCGCACAGCATCGAATACTCGCCGCTGACCTGATACACGTACGTCGGCATCTGGAACTCATCCTTGACCCGGCGGACCACATCCAGATAAGGCATTCCGGGTTTGATCATGATCATGTCGGCGCCTTCTTCGATATCCAGCGCCACCTCCCTCAAGGCTTCATCGGAATTGGCCGGGTCCATTTGATAACTGTATTTGTTGCCGGACCCAAGCACGCCGGACGAACCCACGGCATCCCGGAACGGCCCATAAAAACTTGACGCGTATTTAGCGGAGTAGGCAAGGATCCGAACATTCGCATACCCCTCCTGTTCCAGTGCCGCCCGAATCGCGCCGATTCGGCCATCCATCATGTCCGACGGCGACACCACCTGCGCTCCGGCCTTGGCATGGGACAACGCCTGTCGGACCAGCACCGACACCGTCTCATCATTGGTCACGTGCCCTGCTTTATCGATCAGACCGTCCTGGCCATGGCTGGTATAGGGATCGAGTGCGATATCGGTAATGACCCCCAAATCAGGGACCGCCTCCCTGAGGGCGGACACCGCCCTCTGAATCAGGCCATTCGAGTTATAGGCCTCTTCCGCCCGGTCTGTTTTCTTTTCGGGACTAACCACGGGAAACAACACCACCGCCGGAACACCGAGATCATGCACGCACCGTGCTTTTTGAACCAGCCGATCGATGCTCAACCGATCCACATCCGGCATCGATGGGACCGGCTCGGCGGCATCGCGCCCCTCCCTGACAAATAAAGGTTGAATCAGATCCTCGGTACCAAGCCTGTTCTCCCGCATCAGATCCCGGGAAAACTTGTCCCGGCGCATGCGCCGCATTCGCGTAGACGGAAAACCGGGTATGGATATTTCGGGCATGATATAAAACTCTTGTGTCCGGAAGATTCGACAGGGTGTGATTGTAATTTACCCGAAAACCCTGCGGCTGCACACTGCGGGGCGCCGCTTGTATCGCTTCAACAATGTGAATATGGGAAAATGTTCGCTTTGACAAAAATTCAGGCCATGATACCGGATTTTACACAGTCGGAACTCGACACGGTGCAAACGCTGTCGCAGCAGAGATTCAGACGGGAGATCCAGCTGCACCGGGCGGACGCCGAGCTGCGGCTGGGCACGGACCCGCATGAACTCACCGAGTGTGCCACGTTGTTCTTCAGGGAACGCGACTGCAACTTTGCCATTTTCAAAACAGGCTTCAGCGAGTATCGATGCCAGTTTTTCTATAATCCATCGGATCAGTACGGTACCGGACACGCGCACTACAACGACCTGACCGAATGCGTCGCGGCTCTCCTGCAGACCCAGGCGGATCATGAGCGCGATACCCAGGGCGTGGCGTCGGGCACTACCGGCGAAAATCTGCTGTAACTACACTTTTACCCAAGGATCATCATGACAATAAAAAACGCGTTTTATGCCCAGTCTGGCGGTGTCACCGCCGTAATCAATTCCAGTGCATGCGGCCTTATTCAGACGGCGCGCAAACTTCCCGACAGGATTGGCACGGTGTTTGCGGGCCGTAACGGCATCATCGGCGCCCTGCAGGAGGAGCTGATCGATACCGGTCATGAGAGCGATGAAAGCATCGCGGCGCTTCGCTGCACACCGTCCGGCGCTTTTGGCTCCTGCCGGTACAAGCTGAAAAGCCTGGAGCAAAATCGCCGGGAGTACGAACGCCTGATCGAGGTATTCGAGGCGCACGATATCGGATACTTCTTTTACAACGGGGGCGGCGACTCCGCCGATACTTGCCTCAAGGTCTCGCAGCTGTCCGAGACCCTCGGCTACCCTATCCAGGCCATACACATACCCAAAACCGTGGACAATGATCTGCCTATAACGGACAACTGCCCGGGTTTCGGGTCCGTCGCCAAGTACGTGGCCGTATCGACCCTAGAAGCGAGCTTCGATGTCGCCAGCATGGCAAAAACCTCGACCAAGGTATTCATCGTTGAAGTAATGGGCCGCCACGCCGGCTGGATCGCAGCCGCAGGCGGGCTCGCGTCAAGCGACGAGACGCATGTACCCGTGGTGATTCTGTTCCCCGAGATTGAGTTCGATCGTAAAAATTTCTGCCGGCGTGTAGATGAACTGGTCCACAGTGACGGCTACGCATGCGTTGTCGTGTCCGAGGGCGTGCGGGACCGGAACGGGAAATTTCTCTCTGATCAGGGTTTGACCGATGCGTTTGGCCATGCGCAGCTTGGCGGCGTCGCTCCGGTCGTGGCGAGCATGGTCAAGCAAGATCTGGGTTACAAATACCACTGGGCCGTGGCCGATTATTTGCAGCGAGCCGCCCGTCACATTGCATCCGCTACGGATGTCGAACAGGCCTATGCTGTGGGCAAAGCCGCGGTGAAGATGGCGCTGGACGGCGCCAACTCGGTAATGCCCGCGATTATCCGGACATCCGACGACCCCTATGAGTGGGTCATCGAGGCGGCAAAGCTGGATGAAGTCGCCAATGTGGAGAAGATGATGCCCAGGGGCTTTATAACGGACGATGGGTTTGGCATCACCGATGCCTGCCGTCGATACCTCGAACCGCTGATCCAGGGCGAGGACTATCCGAGCTACCACCGCGGATTGCCAAGCTATGCGCGCATGAAAAACGTCCTGATTGGCAAGAAACTCGCGGCCTTCGAGATATGACGCTGCAAAAAGCCCAGGAGTTGCTGAAGGACCAGGTCGACTTCGGAGGATTTTACAATCGCAACGCTGCCCGTCTGATACTTGCTGAGGTACAGCGTGAACACGGACAGACGGCGGCAGACAAACTCATTCGGGATTTGAATCTGGAAACCGTGTTCGGATTCGAAACCGGCACGAAATTCGAACCGCGTTAGCCCACATATTGCAGGTCAGCAACTCACCCTGCTCAGCTCATCAGGGTGCTATCTGTCAGCGGCAGGTGTGCGGAATGTAAGAGTCGCCCATCGGGTCCGGCCCACCAGGTTCACACACGAACCGATTGACGTGAACCGGTAAATCACTGATCACGACGTCGACGCCGTTATGCTGCGGGATCATCTGCATGGTCTTGCCATCGAGGTCGGCATCACCCAGATTCCGAAAAGTAATCGTAACGACCCCGTCAACATCGGTGTTGACCCGGCTGACGAATTCCGTTTCCGTTATATTTTCGCCGCAGCCCCACTGGTTAGCCGACACGGTGAACCCCGGCTCGGACAATTGATAGATTTCAGACACTACCTCCCGGCACTGGCTCAGCGCCAATATCCCCTCAGTCACCCGACTCCTCACCACGTAGCTTGTATAAACCGGAATTGCGATGGCCGACAATATCCCAATGATGCCGACAATAATCATCATTTCGACAAGCGTAAAGCCACGAATAAAATGCTTCACGACAACCCGACCCGCACCGTCACAGGGAATCCTGATGAAATATGCGGATTAACCCGCCAGAAAACAAAAAAAACCCCGGCGGTGCCGGGGCTTTGGTCTTTAATGCTCGCAATGCTTAAAAAGCATCCATAGCCGCCTGGTGAGAAATGCGGGTTAACCCAGCAACGGCGCTATAACCAGTGAAACAATGGCCATGACGTTGATCAGGATGTTCATCGAGGGGCCCGAGGTGTCCTTGAACGGATCACCTACGGTGTCGCCGACAACCGTCGCACCGTGAGTATCGGAACCCTTGCCGCCATAGTTGCCCCGTTCGACGTATTTCTTGGCATTGTCCCAGGCACCGCCGGCGTTGGCCATGGTGAGAGCAAGCAGCACGCAGCCCAGCAGCGCGCCGCCCAGCATGCCGCCCAGTGATTCGGCCCCCAGGATGAAACCTACCAGCACCGGAGCCGAAACGGCTAGTACGCCGGGCAGGACCATCCTTTTCAGTGCGGCGTCGGTCGCTATCTCCACGCACCGTGCGGTGTCCGGTTCGGCCTTGCCCTCCAGCAAGCCCGGTATCTCCTTGAACTGGCGGCGGATCTCCTTGATCATGTCGAACGCCGCGTCACCGACGGCCGTCATGGTCAGGCTCCCGACCAGGAACGGGAAGATGCCGCCGATGAACATGCCGATCAACACCATGGGGTTGCTCAATTCCAGGGAAAAACCGTCGATATTGTTTGCCACGGTTTCGATATAGGCTGAAATGATGGCCAGTGCCGCGAGGCCGGCGGCGCCAATGGCGAAGCCCTTGCCGATGGCTGCAGTGGTGTTGCCCAGTTCGTCCAGCGAGTCGGTGATCTTGCGGACCTCCTCGCCCATCCCCGACATCTCGGCGATACCGCCGGCGTTGTCCGCAACCGGGCCGTAGGCATCGATGGCCATGGTGATGCCGACTGTGGCGAGCATGCCGACGGCGGCGATGCCGACGCCGTAAAGACCCGCGAGCTGGCTCGATACCAGAACGATCATGCTCAGGGTCAACATGGGAATGACCACAGATTCCATGCCCACGGCCAGGCCGCCGATGATGACGGTAGCCGGGCCGGTTTCACCAGCCTTGGCAATCTTGCGGACCGGTTTACCGGCGGTGTAATACTCGGTAACGAGGCCGATGATAATGCCGCCGACGGCGCCCACCAGCATCGATCCCCAGACTCCCAGCGACACACCCATTGCCAAAACCATGACCAGTGCCGCTCCGATGAAAATCACCGAAGCGCCTATCGTACCGATTCGCAGGGCCACTTCGGGAGACTTCGCACTATATTTTCTGACCAAGGCAATTCCGGCTATCGAACACAACAGTCCCAGCGATGACGCCGCCAGTGGCAGGAACATCAGCGTGGAACGTGCGCCCAGATCTTCGAGCATGGCCATGCTCAGCGTCGATGCGATCGCGATGGTTGCGATCATGGCACCGCAGTAAGACTCGAATA
This sequence comes from uncultured Gammaproteobacteria bacterium, assembly GCA_947259955.1. GTDB lineage: Bacteria > Pseudomonadota > Gammaproteobacteria > Arenicellales > JAANXG01 > JAHEKE01. The sequence continues at coordinate 7,146 of CAMYOI010000167.1, read as the reverse complement.
TATCCGAACCCATGCCCGCCACGTCGCCGACGTTGTCACCCACGTTGTCCGCGATGACGCCCGGGTTGCGCGGGTCGTCTTCCGGGATGCCGGCCTCGATCTTGCCGACGAGATCGGCGCCGACATCGGCGCTCTTGGTAAAAATCCCGCCGCCGACACGCGAAAACAGCGCAACCGAGGATGCCCCCATACCGAAGCCGTGAATGACGTGCGCGGTCTCCGGATCGCCACCGAATATGAGGTAGAGCAGGCCCAGTCCCAGCAGACCC
>CAMYOI010000167.1:0-6747 GCA_947259955.1 uncultured Gammaproteobacteria bacterium | reverse complement strand
GACAGAATTATCGCCAGAAGGACCACGGCGATAAAGATGCCCAGAATCTGATATTCCCGATGCATGAACACCATCGCGCCCTTGTGTATGGCATCGCCGATTTCCGCGATTTTACCGGTTCCCCCCGGATACTTGAGTACCATACCGTATATCCGATACGCGGCGTAAAGGCCAAAGCCGCCCAGAATCATCGGGATCAAAGCCTCAACAGACATGAAATTCCCCTTTTCTTAAGTATTTTCAGGTTCCCTATCCGCCAGAATAGGGAAAAACGTTAGAAATCTTTTGAGTTTGCGCGGGACCCTCATCCGCGCGGGCCGTATCATACCTGACTTTTCAGGAGCTTCAAGCAAATAGCCCCGGCCCGGCGCTGGCTGGTCCAGGCGCGGTGGCCTCACCGGGAGAAATCAGCATTACCATCAGGACGTTCCCATAACCGGATTTGATCATTGGACGCCGGGTTTTGGATACGTGGTGCTGCTGATATCGGCGGCATCGATGTCCCAGCGCAGCAGATCAGCCCGGTAATTTCCCGTTTTTCTTGCAATAGCGGCGACGCCGAGATTGAGTACATTTTTACTCACGGAGCGGGCTGGAACGTCATTGACCAGCGCATACGCGCGACAGGGCAGGCCCTCGCTTACCTCGACCAGCTCAAAGCCGGTGTACTCATTGAACAACGCCTGGAAGCCACCCGCCATGTACCTGAAGAAATCCCACGGCAATTCGTGGGTAGGCCAGGCCGGGTGGGTCGAGACAAAGACATAGCCGCCGAATTTCATCACCTTGTTCAACTCAAGCACGACTTTCCACGGGAACATCAGGTGTTCAAAAACGGACACCGTGTAAACCAGGTCAAACTCTTCTCGGTCCAGGTAGTTCGAGAGCCGGTGGCAATCACCGACGACATTTACGCCTTCTCCAGGGTGAATGTCGAAACCGACATATTTCCTGCAATGTGAAAAAACATCCTGGCGTGTTATGCCCGACACGTTCCGCGATCCAAGTTCGAGGACTGCCGGTGATTCGATCCCGCGGCCCAGTTCGATGAATCGACCAAAAATCTGGTGGTAGGGGTCGGTCTTCGAATTCTTGACGAAAGGGGCATGCAGAACGTCCATCAGCCGGAAGTATTTCATTGACAGGCCGAGCTTGAAGCGCTGGAGCGCGGTTTGTTGCGTCAAACCACCTTACCTTTCTTTGCCCTAGGGTGGGCCTTGTCATAAACACGGGCCAGGTGCTGGAAATCGAGATGGGTGTATATCTGCGTGGTGCTGATGTTCGCATGGCCTAGCAGTTCTTGTACGGCTCTCAGCTCACCGCTCGATTCCAGAACGTGAGTAGCAAAACTGTGGCGCAGCATGTGCGGGTGCACCGCCGTATCCAATCCTTGTTTCCTGGCCCAGTACTGGATGCGCTGCTGCACCGCGCGGGTACTGATCCTGCTTCCCCTTGCCGTCACGAACAGCGCCTGTTCCTCCAAACCCGCCATCTCCGATCGAATCGGCAGCCACGCCCTGATTGCCGCCACGGCATATCGGCCCACCGGCACCTCCCGCTCCTTGTTTCCCTTGCCCGTAACTCTTACCGAGGCGTTCCTCAAATTAAGAAGCGGCAGATCGAGTTCCACTAATTCCGACAACCGAAGTCCTGACGAGTAGAACAGCTCCATCATGGCTCGATCCCTGATCGCCAGCGGCTCCTTGCCATGCACCGCGACCAGGAGGTTTACCTGATCGACGCTCAACGCCTTGGGCAGCCGCTTGTCGGATTTCGGTGCCGCGGTCCCGGAAAACGGGTTTGTTTTTACCTGCTTGTTGCGCAGCAGATACCGAAAAAAACCGCGTGATGCCGACAGGGCGCGCTGGATGCTCCGTGCCGAAAGACCCTGTCTCCTGAGATCGCTGGCAAATCGTCGTGCGCCGTGCGGGCTGATATCTCCCCAGTCTTTTATATCAATACCGGAACAGTAGCGTGCGAGCTTAACCAGGTCCCGCCTGTATCCCGCCTCCGTGTGTATAGACATCCTGCGCTCGACGCGGACGTGATCCAGGTAGCGCTCGACCATCCGCTGAGCATTTGGCGACATAGCTGATTTAGCCGTTGGCGATCCGTGTGACGGCGGTGCCAATGAGTTCGCCCAGCCTGTCGAGATAGAAAGTGCCGTGTTCTGCCGTAAACCTGTCCTGCCTCGGCGAGCCTAGGGCGAGAATCCCGCAGGGACGTTTGCCTCCCAGCGGAATGAACACGGCTGAGGCGACATCGGCCTCCTCGCCAAACAAGAAAGCCCTGGCCGACGGGGTGATCTGATTGTCGCATACACTGCGTCCACGATTCACGCGGTGATAAAGGTCGGCGAAATCCGGCGATCTGGGATCCACGTACTCAGCCCGGTCACCGCGTTGAGCAGTGATGCGGAAACTCACGTACTCCACGCTGAACAGCTCCTTTATGAGTTGGGATACGGAATCCAGGGCATCGTCAACGTCCCTGAACCCAACGACTTCAACGGCGATACGATGCAGCCGCTCGGCCACCCGCTCGTTTTCCCTTGCCGTCTGGACCAGGGCGTAAAGTTGTTCCTGTTCTTTCCTATGCCTGTCGCGCAGCACCGATACCTGCCTTTCAATCAGGGACACGACCCCGTCACCTTCCATGTGCGGTATATCCAGTTCGGCGAGCAATTGCGGGTGCTGCAGAAAAAAATCATTATGATCCCGCAAGTAGGCAACAACTGTATCAACGTCTATCGAAGGTTTGCCGTCCCCTTGTGGTTCTTTTTCTTCCATCTGCTATTCCAGTTCGATTTCACCTTGGTATACGAAGGTTGCCGTACCCGTCATCGAAACGGGCTGCCCCGGACCCGCCCATTTTACGGTTAAATATCCTCCACGCAATTCCACCTTCACTTCCTCGTCCAGCATCCCCCATTGACGGCCCGCGACAACGGCGGCGCACGCGCCACTGCCGCATGCCAGTGTTTCTCCCACACCTCGCTCGTAGACCCTCAGTTTTATTCCACTTCTATTCACCACCTGCATGAATCCGGCATTTACCCGTTTGGGGAAGAGGTGGTGAGATTCCATGAGAGGTCCAATTCTCTCGACCTGGGCAGTTTCGATATCGGCCACCAACTGCACCGCGTGAGGATTGCCAAGAGCCATTGCAGCAATACGCACTGAACCGCCGTTGATGCCGATTTTGTACTCATTGCTCTGCGCGTCCGCAAGAAAAGGAATTCGGTTCGGCTCGAACTCCGGCACGCCCATATCCACCGTAACATCATCGTCGCCGTCGATGTGGAGCTCCATACGGGCACCGCTCGTAAGTACCCGGATTGAATGTCTGTCTGTGAGGCCCTGGCGCCGCACGAAAATGGCGAAGCATCTTGCGCCGTTGCCACATTGCTCGACTTCTCCGCCGTCTGCATTAATGATCCTGTAGTTGAAGTCCACGCCGGGATCGGCCGGCTCTTCGACCAGCAAAATCTGATCGCAGCCTATTCCACGCTTCCTGTCCGCCAGCAGCCGGGCGCGTTCCGGAGTAATGTCGAAACGCTGATCGATATGGTCTATCACCACGAAATCGTTACCCAGACCGTGCATCTTGGCGAATTGCAGTTTCATTATCTTCTAACTGATCCGGCCTCAATGAAACTCGTGTATAGTTGGATTGTCGAGCGGATCCCCATGCCCACGAACAAGTCTATCAGATCTCGATTCAATCAACTCAAGTCCCATCCTCGCTGGATCCGGATGCCGCTGGGTATCTTCCTTGCCTTGGGTGGTATTTTTGGAGCGCTCCCCGTACTCGGTTTCTGGATGCTGCCGCTGGGCTTGATCCTTCTGTCCGTTGACTTTCCATGGGCGAGGCGTGCTTTGGCCCACCTGAAACTGTGGTGGCGGCGCATCAAGAACCGCTTCAGGCAATATTCCGGAAAAAATTCCCCGTTCCCGGACACTGGCGGCACCGGGCAGATCGTCACCAACGCCGATAAAAAAGAATCATCCAGCGACTAACCCGCATATAGGTCCCGGCGGGGCGCCGCTCCTACAAATCCTGTCCGATGCATTTATTTTGTAGGAGACGCGCCTCGCGCCGATAGCTGGAATGTATTTAGCCCGCATTTCTCACCAGGCGGCTAGGGATGCTTTCTAGGCATTGCGAACATTTTAGAAACGCCTATCCCGGCGCCGGCTCTTCCAGACCCGAAAGGTAGCCGCACCAGTCCTCGCCACCTCCACCGCTTGCAATGAACCATGGATTGAGTATCGATTCCTTGCTGTAGAGCAATGGCGCTCCCTTGCAGTCGGTGACCGTTCCGCCCGCCACCATCAGAACGCAGTGAGCCGCAGCCGTATCCCACTCGCTGGTGGGTCCAAGCCTCGGGTAAACGTCCGCCTTGCCTTCGGCAACGATGCAGATCTTCAACGCACTGCCCATGCTTGTCAGCTCGTATCCTCCGCATTTTCTTTCGACCTCGGCGAGGAATTTTTCCAGGTTGCCTCGACCATGAGAACGGCTCGCCACGATCGTCGGAGCGCCGCCGCTGAAACATCTGGCCTGGATAACGCTAGGTTGCTCATCACCGCGCCGCCTGAACGCAGCGCCACCCGCCCATGCCCAGTGTGTGAGCTGCTGCACCGGTGTGTGGACGACTCCCAGCACCGGCTGCCGCCGGCTGATTAGCGCGATGTTTACGGTGAACTCACCGCGGCGGCCTATGAATTCCTTCGTACCGTCGAGCGGATCGACCAACCAATAGTGTGTCCAGCCATGGCGATGATCGAAAACGTCGGCAGGTGATTCCTCGGACAACATGGGAATATCCGGATCGAGTCTGCCAAGTTCCTCCTTGATCAATGAGTGCGCAAGGCGGTCCGCGGCTGTTACCGGTGAACCGTCGTTTTTGATATCCACGTCGAAACCGCGATCATAGACTTCGAGTATGCGTTCTCCGGCTTTTGCTGCGATGCCGGTAACTGCGCCTGCGTAATCTTCAAGCCTTTTCGTATCCATAGTATTCAAACCTTCAGCTCTTCCCGAAGCAGATACAACGCTGCGATGCTTCGTGCCTCAACGAAGTCCGCCCGCTGCAATAATTGGTCAAGGTCTTTCAGCCGCCAGGGTATGACCTCGATTTCCTCCGGTTCATCGCCCGGCAATTTGCGACGATACAGATCGGTTGCCAACACGACGTGTGTCCGGTAGTCCGAGTAGCCGGGAGCCACGGATAACACCCGCAGCAGCTTCAACTCGTTGGCGCCATAACCGATTTCTTCCATCATTTCGCGGTCGGCCGCTCGCTCGGGTGTCTCCCCCGGATCGATAACACCCTTGGGGAAGCTGGTTTCATATCGCTCCATACCGGCAACATATTCCCGGATAAGAAATACGGTTTCGTTGTCGAGCACCGGAATGACCAGCACCGCGCCCTGGCCGGGGCTGCGCAGGCGCTCATACTCGACCTCGTTGCCGTTGTCGAAGCGCAGCCCGACCTGTTCCACCCGAAACAATCGGGTTTTCGCGATGATCCGGGAATGGGTGACCTCAGGTTTCAGGGCATTATCTCTTCAAAAGAATGAATCGCGTCGAATTCGGGAACGTCCTTCCCAGCCGCACCCGAATCGGGTTGTCTTACCCCAAGCAGGTGGCTTACGCCGAACTCGCGCGCGGAGCGAAGCACATCCGGATTGTCATCGATGAACAGGGTTCGAGATGGATCGAAACCGTGACTTCTGCGAATTTCGACCCAGAATGAAGTATCTTCTTTTGGTACCCCGTAGTCGTGCGCACAGATGATCTCGTCGAAATAGCCGCCCAGTCCGGTCTGCGCAAATTTCACCTCTATTGCCTTCCTGTGCGCGTTGGTAACAAGATGAAGTGCATCGACCACTTTTCTCAGCGAGACGAGAAAATCCACTACCTGCGGTCTCAGGCTTACGAGGTGGGCGCTGTTCGATTTCATCTGCACGATGTCGAGATCCAGCGTATCCGACCAATAATCGGCGCAATACCAGTAGATGGTTCCACGTACGGCGCGCATTTTCGGATAGACCCTCGACTTCGCCTCTTCCACCGTGACGTCGTGCCTGGCGGCGTAACAGGCCGGGACATGGTCACGCCAGAACCAGTTATCATAGCGCAGGTCCAGCAGCACTCCGTCCATGTCCAGCAACACCGTATCAATATCGGACCAGTCGATCAATGCTGCCGAAGTTTTGCCCGGCCTATTTGTTGGAATGGTCATCCTTCTCCGTCTGCCTGAAATAGTTCATTGCCAGTTCGACGTAATGTTCAGGAATCCACTGGATCATGTCGATTTCTTCCTGATCGAGCGGCCTGATGCATCGCGCGGGCACGCCACCCCATAATTCCCCGGAGGGAACCGTCTTACCCGGCGTTACCAGTGCCCCGGCGGCCACCATGGCCCCACTCTGGACAACGGCATCGTCCATGACGCATGCTTTTATTCCCACGAACGAGCTGTCCTCCAGAGTGCACGCATGCACTACGGCCATATGTCCCACGGTTACGCTGTCGCCGATATAGGCGCCCTGCCCGGTACTGGAAACATGGATAATGGTGCCATCTTGTATGTTCGTACGCTGCCCGATCCGGATCTCGTTGATGTCTCCTCGAGCCACGACCCCAAACCACAGGCTCGATCTAGCTCCAATGGCGACATCCCCAATCAGTGATACCCCGGGTGCTACATAAGCGGACCGGTGCACCTTTGGACGAATA
>CAMYOI010000166.1 GCA_947259955.1 uncultured Gammaproteobacteria bacterium | reverse complement strand
GCTCAAACCCCAGAACAGGGGGAATCGGCTGCTGAAGATCACGCTATGAGCGCGCAGGTCGTCGTAGAGGTCCTCCGTTTCACTCTGTTCGAATCCGTAGCCCAGAGTGATTTGCGCCTTGCGCCTCGCCAGATACCAGGTCTGGCTGAGCCAGGTGCGCTGTGCGATCGAGTCCCCGCCCCAGCGGCTGTAATTGACGTCATCGTTGGCGTCGTCTTGCTCGAGGCTGTAGAACAACTGGGCGAAACTGTTCGGCGAGAAATAAAGCTTGGGGCCTATGGAAACTTTACTTTCCGTTTTATAGGTCTCGGCGGCGATGGTGTTGTGGCTACGATACACATCAAAGATCGCGGACAGCCGGTAGGAGCCAATCCGGAAACCCTTCTCAACCAAGCTTTTCGACTCTTCCGCGGTGAGCCCCCAGGGCTCGGTGATCCCGTCACCGCTGCGAAGGCCCCCCGCTTCCACACCGACGGTCCAGGCGACATCGTCGACATCCGCACGATACTCCGCGACCTGGAGTCCCTGGGTCGCTTCCGCGCGCAGGGAAAAAAGCAAAACCGACGCGAACAGGCAAACTATTCTCATGGTCTAAGTAATGATACACCAATTTTCCCGTAATCAAAGTCGGCTCAATTCGCCGCTGCGGAATTGGCTCATGATTCTGTGAATATTTAGAAAAATATTCACTATTCACTCTTCGATCAGGTCAAGATGGCATGAAAAGCGCCAAGGTAAGGAGATCAGCAGGTGCCTTCGGTGGGGCTTCAACGCCCTGATATCAACCCGCGTATTGCACCAGTATCCCGAGCGATGACGCAGGGAACAATCGTTAGTTGGACTTCGACCTTTTCGAATACACCCCGTCTTCGAAAGAATCGAAGATCAGCTCGATGTGCGGATGGTTTATGGGATTTCCGGCGTCATCGGTTTCGAGGTTGCGTTCGGCCACATAGGTACGATGTGCGGCATTGTGCACGAGGACGTGATACCACGGCTGATCCCTGGGAGGCTCCGAGCGGGCCATCTGTTGGTACCACTCTTCGGTTCCCTGGTACACAGGATCGACATCAACGACCACGCCGCGGTAATCGAACAATTTATGGTGAACCAGCTCTCCGGGAAAAAACATGGCCCGCTGCATGGCGCTAGAGCCCCAGCCAGACGGCATAGTACGCTCTGTAGTGGTCAATCAGCATCAACGTGAACAACATGGCCAGATACTGGATGGAAAAGAAGAACATTCGGCGGGACAGCATGGGATCGTAGCGCCGGTACAGTCGAATCGCGTACGTCAGAAACCATCCATTCAAAACCAGGGCACCGATCAAATAGATCCATCCGGACAATCTGGTGGCAAATGGCATGATGCTTACCGCGGACAACAGCAGCGTGTACAGGAGAATATGCAGGCGTGTGAACTTGTTACCGTGGGTCACGGGCAGCATCGGTATGCCGGCGTTGGCGTATTCGTGTTTTCGGTAGAGCGCGAGCGCCCAGAAGTGCGGAGGTGTCCAGCAGAAGATGATCAGAAACAACAGCAGGGCATCCCCGCTGACGGACCCGGCTACCGCCGCCCAGCCCAGGACCGGCGGCGCCGCACCCGCAGCTCCACCGATGACGATATTCTGAGGCGTCCAGTGCTTGAGGAACACGGTATATATGACCGCATAGCCGATCAACGACAGGAATGTCAGAACCGCGGTGAGAATGTTCACCCAGTGGACCAGTATAAGCATCGATGAAATCCCCAGAGCGAATGCAAAGCTCATGGCTTGATGCGTGTTTACCTGACCCGTTGGCAGGGGTCTGCGCCGGGTCCGGGCCATTATATGGTCGAAGCGCTGATCCAGGATCTGATTGACCGCGGCGCCGGATGCGGCCGCGAGGCCAATGCCCAGCGTGGCCAGAAACAGAATATCCAGAGGCACCATCGCGGGACTCGCAAGAAACATGCCTACGATCGCCGTGAACATGATTAGCATCACAACCCTCGGCTTGGTCAATTCATAGTATTGGCTGATCCATAAGGGCAGTGACCCGGAAAATTGACTGGTTCCGATCTTCATCATTCAATCATTCTGCTCACAACTGTTGATCTTTTAGCCAATTTTCGACACTTTTAATAGCCGTTTCAGGTCTTTCCGCATCCCGGTGGGGTCGGCCCCCGGGGGATAGCTCATCACGATATTCCCGACGGGGTCAACGATATAGACACGTCCGTTACCTTGCAAGCCGTTGTCTTTGCCGTTCTGGAACTGATCCGTCAGCCCATGGTAAGTTTCTTCACTCGCCAGAACAATGATAACGCCCGGAAAATTGCCGCGCACTTTGTCGATTTCAGCACGAGGGGTATGGGCAGGCAGAACGGTTACACTGCGCACACGGCCCATCTCCCGACCCTGGGTGACGCGGACCTGTTGGATCATATACAGGCCTGCATCACAAGCGCTGTCACACTTGCTGCCGCCAAGATAGAACAGCGTCCACTTTCGCGAGGGGCCGGCGAAGGTAAATCCGTCACCGTCGAATGTCTGCAGGCCTGCATCGCCCTCGACCGGGCGGGCGGGAGCGATCAGCTCTCCATGATTTACACTACCTTCGGGTCGGAAACCCGAATAGAACAGAACATATGACACCAGCGGCGGCAACAGGAACACAAGCACCAGGAGCCCGAGCTGCACGTGTTTCTTTCTCATGCCGTTATCTCCCTCTGCGCTGATTGATGATTGCCAGAACGAGGAGCAGAGTGGCGACACCGAACCACTGGATGGCGTAGGCCTGATGTCTTTGAATCCATGTGTCATCGTATGTCGGCCATTCTCTAACCAGATCTGATGGGTCGGATCCGTTTTCCAGTTCCATCACCAACGCAAATACCGGGGCATTGCTAAGAGCCCGGAACCGATCCACATCGAAATTTTGCCAGACCCTTGCGAAACCTTCCGGCGTGCCGTCGTCGCCAAGAGTAATCGGAGCACGCGCGGGTTTGGCAAGGCGCCCGACTATGGTGATGTCTCCGGACGGGGGCTCCTCAACGGGGGCCCTCTGTCGGTCCAGCCCCCAGGGTGCCCAGCCCCTATTTACCAGTAACAGGGTATCCGCGCCGCGAATCCGAAGCGGTGTCAAAACGTGATACCCGGCCCGGCCCTTGTACACCTTGTTATCCAGGAAGATCTGATATTCCGGCAAATAGCGGCCGCGCGCCTCCGCCTTTCTGAACAGCAAATCGTCCGTGACCACGGCGGTCGAATCCAGTTCCACCACCGGCATCTGCATGCGCGCCAGAATCCGGTCCCGGATCATTTCTTTTTCCTGTGCCCTGTTCAACTGCCACATGCCCAGTGCGATGAAAAGTGAGAGCAGACCCGTGACCAACAGGATCTTGAATAGCGACATGTTCATAATTTTGGCGACTGACGCAGTCGGTTTTGATACCATGGGTCATTGCACTATGAGGCTTCCGTTGTGTTATTCAAGATCATTATCATTGCATTTCTTATTGCCATGGTAGTTAGCCTGTTCTCCGGTCTATATTTTCTGGCAAAGGACGGTAATAACAGCAAGCGCACGCTGCACGCTTTGACCGCAAGAATATCCATCTGGGTCGTACTGTTCGCCCTGCTGGGCATCGGCGTTTATACCGGCGTACTGACCCCGAGTAATTCGCTCACGCCCGAGTGGGCAAAGCAGCAGCAACAGACCGGCGCTCAAAATAACTGACAAACTTCTGTCAGCTAGCCCTCCCGTCATCGCGAGAGCATCAACGACCGCGGCGACACCTAGTGAACAACCCTGGATTCCTCCGTTTTCACTCGCAATAACGCATTACGCCAAGATCAAAATCATTGGCGTGTAGCGGAAAATAAAACGCCGCTCTATTCCTTGAGCGGCGTACTACGTCGTTCAGCTTAGCTGTTTAAAGTATGTATACGAAAATAAACAAACCAACCCAGACCGTATCCACGAAGTGCCAGTACCAGGCGCCGGCCTCGAATGCGAAATGATTCTCCGACGTAAAGTGTCCCCGCAATACCCGAATCAGGATCACCAGCAACACAATCGCGCCGATGGTTACGTGGGCGCCGTGAAAACCGGTCAGCATGAAAAATGTGGAGCCGTAGACGCCGGTGCCCAGCGTCAGACCCAATTCTTGGTAAGCGTGCATGTACTCAGCGCCCTGAAACACGAGGAACAGGAATCCGAGAGCTACCGTAATAGCGAGCCAAATAATGAGCTTCATCCGTTTGTCCTCCTTCAACGCATGGTGCGCGATCGTGCAGGTCACGCTAGACGTCAGGAGGATCAACGTATTCCAGAATGGCAGGCCCCAGGCGCCAATGGTTGAAAACTGCCCGGGGTTACTGGTCGGCGTGTCCGGCCCGATGGGCACCGCGCCCTCCGGGCCCGCGGTGGGCCACCCGCCGGTAAAACCCGGCCACAACAGATCCGTATCGGCAAGCCAGGGCACCGAAAGCTGGCGGATATAGAGCAGCGCGCCGAAGAAACCGGCAAAAAACATGACTTCGGAAAAAATGAACCACATCATGCTGATGCGGTAAGACACCCCGACCTCGGTGTTGTACATGCCGCTCTCGCTCTCTCGGGCAACCGTACCGAACCACCCAAAAAGCATGAATATGATGACTGCCGACCCGAAAATCATCAACCAGGGACCGGTAGCACCATCATGCAGGAACTGCACGAAACCTAGCAACAACGTGAACAAGCCGATGGAACCGACGATCGGCCAGGCACTGGGATTAGGCAGGTAGTAGCTGCCGGGGGCGTGACTCATGTTTCTTTTCCTCTCTATGTCTTATTCGTTGTGGCGGTATCGGGCCGCATTTTCCTAGCCTTCTCCGGCGCTGATTCTTTTGTTCAACGCAGTAAGTTTATTCTTGTCTTCCTCGCTCAGGTATTGTTCGGCATTGAAAAAAGAGTAAGACAAGGTGATGGTCTTGACATCCTCAGGAATGTCGCGCCCGACGACGAATCGCACCGGCATCTCTTTGGCCTCGTGCCCTTCCAGGAGCTGGTTGGTAAAACAGAAACACTCCGTTTTGTTGAAATGCACCGCTGCAATCGACGGAGAAACGCTGTATGTCGCGCGGCCGAAGATCGGGTATGACGAGTTGTTCCGTGCAAAATATACCGCATCCTTGACCTCGCCGGGGTGGACCCTGACCGAGTTCATCATTGGCCTGAACTCCCAGGGTAAACCGGTCGCCGTATGGCTGGTAAACTGCACCGTGATCCAGCGGTCCTCGTCTACACCGTCGGCCGCAGCGGTCTGCGTGTCCGTAATTCGTGTCTTGCCGTTCAACCCAAAGGCCACGCAAAGCGTATCGTACAACGGTACCAGTGCGTAACCGAACCCGAACATGACAACCGTCAGGGCAAGCAGTCGCAGCACAAGCCGCCTGTTCATCCTGGTGCTCGCGGGAGTCATTCAACCCACCCCGTGTACGTACAGATACGTGCCAAGGAACACCAGCGCCACGACGCTAAGTATCACCGCCAGTCGAACATTGGATCGGCCGGCGTGCTGATGAATATTGGCGCTCAAGGGAAGTCGCCTACTTGATGACCGGCGGAGTTTCAAATGTGTGGTACGGCGCAGGGGAAGGCAGCGTCCATTCCAGACCTTCAGGGTTATCCCAGACTTCATCGCTTGCCTTTTCTCCGCCCTTAACGCACTTGTACACGATATAAGCAAGCAGAAGCTGCGAAACGCCCAGGCCGAATGCACCCAGCGACGAGATGACATTGAACTCGGTGAACTGCAGCGCATAGTCGGGAATGCGGCGCGGCATACCGGCCAGACCCAGGAAGTGCTGTGGGAAGAAGGTGATGTTGAAGAAAATCGTCGTCAGCCAGAAATGCAGTTTACCGAGTTTTTCATCGTACATGTGCCCGGTCCACTTGGGCAGCCAGTAATAAACACCGCCCATCATCGCCATCACGGAGCCAGAAAACAGGACGTAGTGAAAATGCGCCACCACGAAATAGGTGTCGTGATACTGGAAGTCCGCCGGGGTGATGCCGAGCATGAGCCCGGACAAGCCCCCGATCGTGAACAGGACCACCACACCGATAGCGAACAGCATGGGGGTTTCGAATGTCAACGACCCGCGCCACATGGTGGCCACCCAGTTGAAAACCTTCACCCCGGTGGGCACCGCGATCAGCATGGTGGCGTACATGAAATAAACCTCACCGATCAGCGGCATGCCGACGGTGAACATGTGGTGCGCCCAGACGATGAACGACAGGAAAGCGATACCGGCCACCGCCAGCACCATCGAAGTGTAGCCGAACAGCGGCTTGCGCGAAAAAGTCGGAATGATGGCCGATATGATCCCGAACGCGGGCAGGATCATGATGTAAACCTCAGGATGCCCGAAGAACCAGAAGATATGCTGAAACAGCACCGGGTCACCGCCGCCTGCGGGGTTGAAGAACGCGGTGCCGAAATGGCGGTCGGTCAGCAGCATGGTGACCGCGCCCGCGAACACCGGCATGACCGCTATCAACAGGAAGGCGGTGATCAGCCAGGTCCAGACGAACAGCGGCATTTTCATGAAATCCATGCCGGGTGCGCGCATATTGAAGATAGTCACGATCACGTTGATCGCCCCCAGCACCGAGGAAATACCCAGCATGTGGACCGCGAAAATGGTGAGATCCACACCCATGCCGCCCTGGATGGTGAGGGGGGCATACAGCGTCCAGCCCGCGGCCGGTCCGCCACCCGCGGTCAGAAAACTCGACAGCAGCAGGGTCGCGGCGAAGGGCAGAATCCAGAAGCTCCAGTTGTTCAAACGCGGCAGGGCCATGTCAGGCGCCCCGATCATGATTGGAATCATCCAGTTGGCAAAACCCACCATACCGGGCATCACCGCACCGAAGACCATCACCAGTGCGTGCACCGTCGTCATCTGATTGAAGAAATGCGGATCCACGATCTGCAGGCCGGGTTGGAACAGCTCGGCCCGGATTACCAATGCCATGGCGCCCCCCACCAAAAACATGGCGAAAGAGAATAACAGGTACAACGTACCGATATCCTTGTGATTGGTCGTCGTGATCCAGCGAATCAGGCCGGTAGGATGATGCTCGTGATGGGCGTGATGGTCGTCTGCTACGGTTGCCATTGTAACTTCTCCAAATGTGACTTCTCCAAAAACATAATCTAACGTATGGCCGGTGCCGGATCGTCGGCACCGTCTTCAGTCGAAATCGCATTCACTGCGACCAGGGTCTGTCCGCCTGAACCGCCGGATTGGGTCTCTTCGGCCTGCTCTTCCTTCGGCGCGTTCTCGGCGACCCACGCATCGAATTCTTCCTGGCTAACGGCTTTGACCACCACCGGCATGAATCCGTGTTCTCTTCCACACAATTCGGTGCACTGACCTCGATATATGCCGGGTTCGTTGATTTTCGTCCAGACCTCGTTGATAAACCCGGGAATGGCATCTTTCTTGACCGCCAGCTGGGGCACCCACCATGAATGGATGACGTCGTTGGCCGTGATCAGGAATCGGATCTTTTTGCCCACCGGCAACACCACCTGATTGTCCACTTCCAAAAGGTAGTTTTCTCCTTTTTCATTCTTGTTAAGAATCTCGTTGCGGTCGGTGGAAAGATTGCTGTAGAACTGGACGCCGCTGTCGAGGTAGTCATAGCGCCATTTCCACTGATAGCCCGTGATTTTCACGGTTAGGTCGGCTTCGCTGGTGTCTTCCATCTTGATCAGCATGGCCGTGGAGGGTATGGCCATGCCGATAAGAATAAGCGTCGGGATGACGGTCCACGTGATCTCGGCAAAGGTGCTGTGGGAGAACTGAGAAGGTTTGTGCCCCTTGCTTTTGCGATGGGCATAAAGGGAATAGAACATAACGCCGAATACGCCCACGAAAATTATGGTGCAAATCAGCAGTATCCAATTGTGCAGGTTGAGGATGCCCTCGCCGATCGGGGTTACGGGTGTTGGAAGGTTGCCCACTCCGCGTAAACCGGTGTCGCCACTGCAAGCGGTATCAACGCCGACAGGGATACAGTGAATGCTTTGTTCAATCTCACCATGCGTAACTCCAATAATTGATGCTTTAAGGGGTATTTCCTATAGCCTGTTTCAGCGCCGCGGCCAGTTCATTCCTCGCTTCGTCCGTGGCGCCCGCGCCAACCTCGATGAATCGACCGTGTGACCCCAGAATGAGACGGCTCGGTTGCAGCCGGTGCGGACTCCGATCCAAACGGACTCGCGTCCAGTATCGGGGAAATGTCGATTGATTTGATTTGCTTCCGTTTGTTTTGGTTACCGTAACATCCGCTTCCCGAACCGAAATTATCTCACAATCGGCCGAGCGGCGTATTGTATACCCTACCGCCATACCGACTGCGAATATTTCGAGCCCGGCAAATGGCAGCACCAGCCACAATCCCATGCTCAGAAAACCGAGGCCGATCGTAAGGCAGACGACCGTCACGCAGATCACCGATACGGCCAAATTTCTAGGGGTCATGGAGGCATTGGGGCGGATTTCAGCCCGGAAGTCCTCACCCTCGTGTCCAATCCGCACCGACACTGCCAAAACCCGTCTCCGCAATCAGTTG
>CAMYOI010000165.1:645-8767 GCA_947259955.1 uncultured Gammaproteobacteria bacterium | reverse complement strand
TATCCCCA
The DNA here is from genome assembly GCA_947259955.1 of uncultured Gammaproteobacteria bacterium. Classification (GTDB taxonomy): domain Bacteria; phylum Pseudomonadota; class Gammaproteobacteria; order Arenicellales; family JAANXG01; genus JAHEKE01. Next base: position 8,759 of record CAMYOI010000165.1, on the reverse strand, counting down.
CTGATGGTGAAATTCCCCGGGAGAACTACATTCACTATCACTGCCGCCACATCGAGGGCTTTGATTTCACTAACCTCACGCTGAAGCCGGTGCGCGGCGGCACCTACGAGGCAAACCTGCCCACCGTGACCGGCCCGGTCAGCGCACGGGACACCTTCCTCGTTCACGACTGGCGGCGCGCGCAATCATTTACCGACAGGCCGGTCAAGATCACCATGCCCGGGCCGATGACTATTTGGGACACCAACGCCGATGCGTACTACAACGATCCAAGGAAATTGGGCGCCGATCTCGCCGTTGCCCTGAACCGGGAAGTCCTGGCGCTGGCGGAAGCGGGGTGCAAATACATCCAGATCGATGAGCCGGTTTTCGCGCGCAGGCCGCAGGAGGCCCTAGACTATGGATTCGAAAACCTGGAGAGAGCCTTTCACGGCTGTCCCGATCAGGTCATGCGGGTGGTGCACATGTGCTGCGGCTACCCGGACCGTCTTGACCACCCAGACTATCCGAAGGCTGATCGTGAAGCCTATCTGCAGATAGCGGATGCCATCGAGGCGTCATCCATCGACATGGTCTCTCTCGAGGACGCGCACCGTCACAATGATCTAAAGCTGCTCGAGCACTTTCGCGATACCATGGTAATTTTCGGTGCCGTGGCAATCGCGAAGAGCCGTGTCGAATCCGTCGACGAGATCGTCGCGCGCCTCGAACAGGCGTTGGAGCACATCGACAAGAACCGGCTGATCGCTGCACCCGACTGTGGACTGGGTTTGCTTGGGCGAGACCTGTCCGTCGCGAAGCTCAAAAACATGTGTACCGCGGCAGGGATGTTGTGACGGACCAAACGGAGGCTGGCTCTCATTAGTTTGGTTGAGAAGGTTTCCCTGGATGGATCGCGGCGGGGCGCCGCTCCTACAGAAAATCCCGGCATCGAACAATCCTTGCGGGAGGCCCGCCCCGGGCCGATTCATCGCGGCGGGGGCGCCGCTCCTACAGGAAATCCCGGTATCGGACAATCCTTGTAGGAGGCGCGCCTCGCGCCGATTCACTGCGGCTTAGGCCTTGATCCTTTTCATATCCGGGTCGTATAAAACCGATAGCTGCAATTGGCACGACACTCGTTCACAGGCCACCTCAAGTTCGTATGCGCCGCCTGTCAGAAATTCGCTGCTCACGCCTTCCGGATTTCGGACATATCCGTAGCCGATGTTTGACTCGACGGTATAGCCCCAACCGCCCGACGTGAGCCATCCCACCGGGACGCCGTTACGATTGATGGTTTCCCTGCCGAGAAGGACGATGTCAGGGTCATCGACGGTGAAGCACACCAGCCGCTTCGTCAACGGCCGCTCCCGAATTGCTTCCGCCGCTTGCCGTCCCAGGAACGGGATATCGGTTCCGAGCTTGACTGCCCAGCCCAGGCCCGCTTCCAGCGGTGAATCGCTCGGCGTGATGTCCGCGCTCCACACGCGGTAACCTTTTTCCAGACGGAGGGACTCGATTGCCCGGTAGCCGGCATTGGCGATGCCGTACTCGGCGCCGGCCGCCATCAGCGCGTCGTAGACCGTGGCGGTAATTCCGATCGGGATGTGGATCTCCCAGCCGAGTTCTCCGACGAAGGTGACGCGCAGCGCCCGCACCGTTACACCGGCAACGGTAATTTCCCGGCAGGTGCCGAACGGAAATCCCGCGTTGGACAGATCGGCTCCGGTCAGTTTTGACAGAACGTCCCGGGAATTCGGGCCCATCAGCGCCAGCGTGCCCCATTGCTCGGTGATGTCCGTGAGCTCGATGTCGTAACCCGGCGGAACGTTGTTGAGGATCCACGCCTTGTCGTGGGTCCGGTACCCGGTGCCGGTCACGATGTAAAAACATTCCTCCCGTATACGCGCCACGGTCAGGTCGCACTCGATTCGGCCGCTCTTGTTCAGCATCTGCGTGTAGGTCAGCTTGCCCGGAGGGCCCGAGACGTCGTTGGCGCAGACCCAGGACAGGGCCCGTTCGGCGTCGCGCCCGGTGATCTCATACTTGGCGAACGAGCTGGAATCGAACAGCGCCACCCTTTCTCGCGCGGTGCGGTGCTCGCCGCCGACATAATCGAACCAGTTCTGGCGGCCAAAGGAATACTCGTCTTTGGGTGCCGCGTAGTCGGCGAACCAGTTCGGCCGCTCCCAGCCCAGCTTGGACCCGAAGCAGGCGTTTGCCGACCTGAGTCTTTCGTACAGGGGTGACACGTAATGCGGACGGCCCGATTCGTGTTCTTCGTATGGCCAGGCCATGGTGTAGTGCTTGCCGTAGAGTTCGAGGGTCCGGTTGCGCACCCACGTATCGTCACGATGTATGTCCGAAAACCGCCGAATGTCGACGGTCCAAAGATCCATAGGCTGCTGTCCGTCGAAGATCCACTCGGCAAGGGCCTTGCCCGCGCCGCCGGCGGCGGCGATGCCGAACGCGTTGAATCCGGCGCCGATGAAGAAGTTGCGGACCTCGGGTGATTCGCCCAAGATAAAATTGCCGTCCGGCGTGAACGATTCCGGTCCGTTGTTCAGCTGTTTGATGCCTGTGTTTTCCAGCGCCGGAACGCGCTGCATGGCGTTTCTCATCATCGGCTCGAAGTGGTCCCAATTCGAGTCGAGAAGGGTAAACTCGAATTTTTCCGGGATGCCGTCTATTGCCCAGGGCACGGCATCGAATTCGTAGCCGCCCATGACGAGGCCCCCAACCTCCTCCTTGAAGTAGGTCTGCAGATCGGGGTCGCGCAGAGTGGGCAGGTCGCTGGTGACGCCCTCGACGGATTCGGTGACGATATACTGGTGCTGTACCGACTGCAGCGGCACGCTGACGCCGGCCATAAGCCCGATCTCTCGGGCCCATTGTCCGCCGCAGTTGACGACGGTCTCGCAAGCGATTCGACCCGCTCCGGTAACCACGGCGGTGACGTGTCCGTTCGCCGTCTCCAGACCGGTAACTTTCGCATTCTCGACGATCCTGGCGCCGTTCTGCCGGGCGCCCCTGGCGAGCGACTGGGCAAGATCCGAGGGACTGGCCTGCCCGTCCGTGGGAAGGAATGCGGCACCGATCAGGTCGCGAACGTCCATCAGCGGCCACAGATCGCGTGCCTCCGCTGGAGTCATTAGTTCCATCTCGAGGCCGAAGCTGTGGGCCGTGGTGGCCTGCCGTTTGATCTCCGTCCAGCGCTCGCTGTTGTTGGCCAGCCTCAGGCCGCCGTTCATCTTCCAGCCGGTGGCGAGCCCGGTTTCTCTCTCCAAATCGCGATAGAGCTCCACGCTGTATTTCAGGAGCTGCGTGATGCTCGAGGAGGTTCGCAGCTGGCCCACAAGTCCCGCCGCGTGCCACGTGCTGCCGCAGGACAGTTTGCCGCGTTCCAGGAGCAGTACGTCTTTCTTGCCAAGTTTGGCAAGGTGATGCGCGGTACTGCATCCGATGATGCCGCCGCCGATGATGATGATTTCCGCGCTGTCAGGGATGTCCGGCACGTTCATAAAACCCTTCTTTGTCTCTCTCGTAAGCCGCTTCGAAGCGGGACATGTTTTCGGCGGTGTACTGCGCGTAGTCGAAATCCAGGGTCGAGTGTATTTCCGAGACCATGCTCCATAGCGTCTCCCGGAGTAGCGAGGCGCTCTTCATGGCTTTGAAGCTGATCGCAAGTTGCTCCGTAACCGGTGTCCCGAAGTAGGCTTCCAGCAGCCAGTGTTCCTGCTCCGGCTGCAGGCCGTTGTTTGAAGCCAGATTGGCGAGATCGAACAACGGGCTGTTGAAGCCCGCGTAGTCCCAGTCGATGAGCCACAAGCGCGTACCGTCGTCTATAAAGTTGGCGGGCAGCAGATCATTGTGCCCGAATACGATCCGGACCGGACCCACGGCGGCTTCCAGCAGTATCGCTTTCTCAGCCAGTTCCGGCAACTGGTCCCGGTAGCGGCTCTTGCGTGCGTCGAGCTCTCCGAGATAGTCCCGGATGACGTGAAACACCCAGAATATCAGCGCTGGTCCCCTGAAATGGAGAGGCATCTCAAGGTGGCAGCGTCGAATAAGGTCCAAAATCCGAGGCAGATTGCCGGGTTCTCTGACGTCCTGTGCCTCGAAAGTGCGGCCATCGACGAAGTCGCACACCATCAAACCCGGTTCGCTGAGCACGATGTGTGGGGATAAACCCGCCTGCTCCGCCGCCCGGGCCGCCGCAAGCTCGTTGAAGCGCATGACTCCGTGGACGGGAATATCGACACCCGTACGTACGAAGTACTGCCGCTCTCCGTCAATTACTTTGAAATTTCGATTGGTGATGCCGCCTTCGATGGGAGACCATTCGATGCGTCCGGACCAGCACGGCAGGGACTCTATTCGATCTGTCAATCTGGAAATCATGGGTTCGTTCGGGATATTGAATCACACACCTCGTATAATAACCCCAAGCCAACAAATCAATGGCACCCCGAGATGGAATGTGGCCCATAACGGTCGTGTCCGAGGGAGACAGGTGTGAAAAGCCGTCGACGGGTACTGGCGAAAAGCGGCAACTGGTACTACTCTACGCCGGCGGGCGTCCATGGGTTGCGGTGAACTCTTCACCGTATCCCAACTCGACGAGAAGACCGGGATAACCGGATGAGAAACTCAGCTTGGAAAGCCGTTATCATGTGCGGCTCGGCTACCCAGAATCTGTGAAACGGGAGGATATGAAATGCTTGTTGGTGTTCCAAAGGAAATAAAAGACAACGAAAACCGTGTCGGTCTGGCGCCCTCCAGCGTCAGGGAGCTAGTGCATCACGGACACGATGTTATCGTCGAGCGCAATGCCGGGATCGGCATTGGCATGGGCGACGCGGACTACCAGTCCGTGGGTGCGACTGTGGCGGGTACTGCCGCCGAGATATTCGAGCGAGCCGAGATGATCGTCAAGGTCAAGGAACCGCAGGCGGTTGAACGGGCAATGCTGCGACCCGATCAGGTGTTGTTCACCTATCTTCATCTGGCCCCCGATCCGGAACAGACCAAGGACCTGGTCGCAAGCGGCGCGGTGTGTATCGCCTACGAGACCGTGACCTCACCGCGAGGCGGGTTGCCGCTACTGGCGCCAATGTCGGAGGTAGCGGGCAGAATGTCCATCCAGGCGGGCGCATATTGCCTCGAGAAACCGCATGGCGGCCTGGGCATGCTGCTCGGCGGTGTTCCCGGAGTCGATCCGGCCAAGGTAGTGGTGCTTGGCGGCGGCGTGGTGGGGACTCACGCCACCCATATCGCCGTCGGCATGGGTGCCGATGTGTGGGTGCTCGACCGAAATGTCGACGTACTGAAGGCGCACTGGCAGCAGTTCGGTCGGTCCACCAACACGGTTTTTTCTACCCAGGACGCCGTGGAGCGCCACGTACTCATGGCCGACCTGGTGATCGGCGGTGTGCTGATACCCGGAGCGGCCGCGCCCAAACTGGTCACGGCAGACATGGTGAGGCAAATGAAGCCGGGGGCGGTCGTCGTGGATGTCGCGATCGATCAGGGCGGCTGCTTCGAGACATCACGTGCGACAACGCACGCACAGCCCACCTATGTGGTGAATGAAGTGGTGCACTACTGTGTTGCGAACATGCCGGGAGGTGTGCCGCGAACGTCAACGTTCGCGCTCAACAACGCCACGCTGCCACACGTGGTGACGCTGGCAAACAAGGGCTACAAAAGGGCTTTGCTGGATGATCCGCATTTGCTCGAGGGCCTCAACGTGCACAAGGGTGACGTAACTTACAAACCGGTGGCGGACGATCTCGGTTACGAGTTCCGGGACCCCGTCGATGCCATCAAGAACGGGTAAGTGCGACGCCCGCATTTGAGGTAGACTGCCAATCTGTCGATTTACCGATGCACGCAGCCATGGCTACAGCGGGAGCGCCGCATCCCAGCGTTTTCAGGAGAATATGATGACGACAACGCCAGAACCATACAATCTCTATCACCATGTACAGGGGCAAAAAGTCCAGGGCACGAGCGGTCGTTTCGGAGATGTGTACAACCCCGCCACGGGTAAGGTGACGAAGCGGGTGCCGTTGGCTTCCGCCGACGAGGTTCGTCAGGTCATAAGGGCGGCGGCTGACGCGCTGCCCGGCTGGTCAGCGGTCCCGCCCGGGCGGCGGGCGCAGGTCATGTTCAAGTACCGTGACCTTCTAATCGGACACATGGATGAACTGGCGGAAATCGTTTCGAGCGAACACGGCAAGACTATCGATGACGCCAAGGGCTCCATCACGCGCGGCCTCGAGGTAGTGGAGTTTGCCTGTGGCATACCGCAGTTGTTGAAGGGTGAATATTCGGAGTCGGTGGGCACGGACGTCGAGAGCTACTCGATGCGTCAACCGGTCGGCGTGTGTGCCGGCATCACCCCGTTCAATTTTCCCGCCATGGTGCCGATGTGGATGTTCCCCGTGGCCATCGCATGCGGCAACACATTCGTGTTGAAGCCATCGGAAAAAGACCCGTCATGCTCGCTGCGCATGGCGGAACTGATGGAAGAAGCGGGCCTGCCCAAAGGGGTCCTGAACGTCGTGCTGGGCGACAAGGAGGCCGTGGATACGCTGCTCACCGATCCTGATGTCGCCGCGGTGAGCTTTGTCGGATCGACCCCGGTGGGAGAGTACATCTACAAGACCGGCTGCGCGCACGGTAAGCGGGTACAGGCCCTGTGCGGTGCCAAGAATCACATGGTGGTTATGCCGGACGCCGACATGGAGCAGGTAACCGATGCCGTGATCGGTTCTGCTTACGGCTCTGCCGGTGAAAGATGCATGGCGATCTCGGTCGTCGTTGCGGTCGGAGATGAGACCGGCGATGAACTGATTGGCAGACTTGGCCCCCGAATCGAGGCTCTGCATGTCGGTCCCTACACCGACTCGAAGGCCGAGATGGGTCCTCTCGTAACGCCGGATCATCTGAAAAAAGTACGTGACTATGTCGATACGGGTGTCGAGGAAGGCGCCGATTTGGTCGTCGACGGCCGGGGCCTGAAGATCGAGGACCACGAGGAAGGAGCTTTTCTGGGAGGCTGCCTGTTTGACAATGTCAAGAAAGGGATGAGGATCTACGAAGAGGAAATTTTCGGTCCGGTGCTGTGCGTGGTGCGCGTCGATTCATACGACGAGGCACTCAAGCTGGTCAATGAACACGAATACGGTAACGGCTGCGCCGTATTTACCCGAGACGGTGACTGCGCCCGTCATTTCACGACCTCGGCAAGGATCGGAATGGTGGGCGTCAACGTGCCCATCCCAGTGCCCGTGGCCTATCACAGTTTCGGCGGCTGGAAGCGTTCCCTGTTCGGGGATCACTTCATACATGGTCCAGAGGGCGTCCGTTTCTACACGCGCTTGAAGACCGTCAGTGCGCGCTGGCCATCAGGCATCAAGGATGGCGCCGTGTTCAACTTCAAGGCCGGCGGGGAGCACTAACCCGACGACAGACCTGCTGTAGGAGCGGCGCCTCGCCGCGATGAATCGGTCCGAGGGCGGGCCTCCTACAAGGATTGTCCGATACCGGGATCTCTTGTAGGAGCGGCGCCCCCGCCGCGATGAATCGGCCCGAGGCGTGCCTCCCCTTGTCGGCAGCGTTAGTGTCTGAATTCCAAGCCAATCCAGTCCGCGCAACTTTGCAGGATCGAAAGCTTCTCTTCGGGACAAAAGCACTGATTCCATGCGTCGCCGTGAAATTCGACGCGGATCCGGGCCTGCATATATGCCGGGTGTAGTGTAAAGATCCTATAGCGATTCTTCCTGCAAAACGTATCCAGCCATGCGTGGTCTGCCAGGTGTAATACCTCCAGTACGAGCAGCGGCCGGTCTCTGGCGATGGTCTCCGTGCCGCCCGCCAGCACCTTGTGCTCCGTGCTCTCCACGTCGATTTTCAACAACCCGGCCGCGGTCGATTCGAGGCTCTCGGTGTAGGCGTCCAGGGTGATGACATCGATGTCGGTCACTCCGGAGTGTTCTCCCTTGAAATCGGCGTTCAGCGAAGCGCTGGATTCGAGCAATCCATGGGTTTGACTGGGAATGTACATCGATTGCCCCCCGCATCTGTCGCCGACAGCGGAATCGCAGACGGTAATGCGGTCTGCGAGG
>CAMYOI010000165.1:0-638 GCA_947259955.1 uncultured Gammaproteobacteria bacterium | reverse complement strand
CCAGCCCCGCGCCGCGAGGTCGACCGCGATCTTGTCGCGGCCATGCGCCGTTACCAGCCGCATTGCGTTTGCCGCCTCGAAAAATTCAGGAAGTGCGATGTCGACCCTGGGAGAAGGCAGCAGGCGCCTGAGATGTTTTCGGATTGTATTCATGCCGATTCGAGCGATGCGCCGGTCAAAACGCCGGCCCACGGTCCGATCCCGAATTCGTGACCGCTGATTCCCGCACCGATGACGACAACGTCCGCCGATGCGCGCAGGGGATGGCGAAACGAGACTGAGGATTTATCGCTTATTATCATCCGCGCAATTTAGCAGGTAAAAAGAGACCGGTGCGTTATTCAATGGTGGAAAGTGTACTGATCCCTCGAGGGCTCGAGCTCATAGCGCACGCAGGCCCAATTTGCGAGCCGCCTGGTGAGAAATGCGGGCTAGTGATTAGAAAATTATAGTTGCCTGCAGACATAGCTTTAACTTAGTCTTACAGCGCTAACCAATACTTGTGTAAGCTCTGATTAATCGAGTCGTTGCGAGGAGCGGAGTGACGCGGCAATCCAGAAGTTCTTGTATGACAACAGTGCTGGATTGCCTCACTTCGTTCGCGATGACGAGATACTGAATTGAGCGGAGCTTCCTTA
>CAMYOI010000164.1 GCA_947259955.1 uncultured Gammaproteobacteria bacterium | reverse complement strand
ATCCTTCCGCCTGGATGAGAGGCGGTCAACCTCACAGTCCAGTCCAAAACTGGTACGATCCGTCCGCGTGGATGGCCGCCGGCAAATCGCCGATGAACTTGAATCTGGCGCACCCCGAGGGATGGGCGGCGTTTATCAATCCTTACAGCCATACGGGGGTCCATACCGCGCTAATGAATCCGGCCACATACGCTCAATTCATGCAGCCGCATTTTTGGATGCAGTTTGCGAGTCCAAACAACTGGTTCGCTTGGATGAACCCGGCCTCGTACGGCACATTTCTCAATCCGGCGACCTACATGGGTTGGTTGAATCCCGCCGCCTACGTGCACATGATGAATCCAGCCATGTACATGCAGCCGGCCAACCCGGCGAACTATATGCCGTTTCTCAATCCGGCGACCTACATGAGCTGGCTGAACCCCGCCGCCTATGCCATTCCCGGCACCACATCGGGGAACACCGGTTTCAACCCGTTCGACCCAGGCGGCTGGGGCCAGTACGGGCAGCCGCAGGCGGAAAACGCGCAAGGTCGAGCCGATGCAACGCAGGCGCAGTAGCACGTGCGTTTCCTGCCCCTCAGAAAGTCGTCGGAAATCACCTTCTCTACGGGGAACAATCGCACAAAAAAGCATACGTTCACTTAAATTTTGCCGGCTCAAAGATCATCAACGGTTATTCGACCATAAACTCGTTGAAATGACGAGCAGCGGTCGGAGCGGGATCGCTAAAGTCCACAAAGACCGCATTGATATATTCGAGATGCGGGCTAGGTCGGTCCGCGTCATCGTGACAGTGGCCAAGCGTGCAAAATTCAATAATTCTGTACGTGAACTGTATGTCGGCGCATACCGTGTTTCATACGTAGGTGATTACAAGCGTTTTGCTTGCTTCGCTTATATTTCTGACTTGATCAGCTCTACCTCTGGAACACCATAGATCGAAGATAGCGAACCTCCCTCGGCGAGCTTCGCGAGCGCATGTTCCTCCTTGGAGACAACTGCGTGGACGGCCTGCAATGTCTGGGCAATTCGGCCGTAAGGCACCACTGCTACGCCGTCCGCATCACCGATCACAAGGTCGCCGGGGAAAACGGTTACACCGCCACAGTTGATCGGGCCATCGATTACACCACCGAAACCCTTGTGCGGCCCTCTTGGGACCACGGCACGGGCAAAACAAGGGAAACCAGCCTCGATGATCTCTTTGGAATCGCGCACCGCGCCATCGATCACCAATCCAGAGATGCCCTGATCGATAGCCGAGCGGGCCAATAACCCGCCAAAAAGAGCGGTGTCCTCAAAACCCTGCGCATTGCAAACCAATACTTCTCCCGGTTCACAAAGTCCAATCGCGCCATGCAGGGCGCTGTTATCCGCCACCATACACTCGACGGTGCGAGCCTGTGCAACGATTCGCATATCCGATGTCAAAGGACTGATCGCGCCTGCCATGGCCTGCGAACGGTTCAGACAATCCGAGACAACCGCCGCAGGTACGTTGATCCATTCTTCCAGATTCTCTTTCGGCAGCCGGGAAATAGCGACATCATGGCGATAGACAGTCATGATTCGGCCGCCGCGAAGCCGGAACCAGCCGTTTCATACTCCCAGCGCGGTGGGGCAAATATGTCCAACACGACAAGACCATCGACTCCTGATTCCATCGTATGGGGCATGTCCCCGGGGGTGCGCCAAAAATCGCCCTTCGACACGGCCACCTTGAGACCGCCCTGAATACGTAACCCCGATCCCTCGAGGCAGACGCCCCACTGCTCCTGGGGATGGCTGTGGAGTATGCCTTTTACATTTCGCTCGAATCGAACGACCGAGATCATTGCTTGCTCGCCCGCATAAATCGTGGTGGTAATGCCTGGGGCCAGTTGCCGTGGAGTCCCGGCCTCCAGATCATCAAGATTGAAAAAATTGTCTGGTCGCATCAACTTTCCTGTATTCGCATCGTTGACCGTGCCTATCCGGCCCGTACAGGCGCATCAAGATTTGTCGAGCCAAATTGCCACAGTAGTTTATGAATCGCAACTCGATCGTGCGAGCGGGCAATCAGGCACCTAAAGATAGCCCAATTCGGAGAGATTGTTAAGGAAACTCAGATCAATTCAGTATTTGGTCATTGCGAACGAAGTGAAGCAATCCAGGATCGTTGTCATGCAAGAACTTCCGGATTGCCGCGTCCTGCCACGCTTCGCTCGTAGCTTCGGCGCGCAATGACACCATTACTCTGAACTTCGTTAATATTCAGAGCAAGAATTCGAAAGCTGGACGAATTCGTATCTGCAAGAGCGGATGGCCGGTCGACGTAAATAGCAGGTGTGAGATTACGTTTCCGTCGACCGGAAGGGATACACCGGTGCAGCCCAAATTGCACTTGCTTCAGCCGTGAAAAGCGCACCGAGTTGCCAACGGGCAAAGAGCACAGGCCGGTGAGAAGCGACCCGTCCATGACTTGACAGTCGCAGCGACAAGCACTCTATAATCGAAACTCGATGTCGGCAACCGATATCGTTAATCCGATAATGAAAAATTCAAGACGAGTATTCTCCGAGAAATGCAACAGCTTGATCCGAGCACTCAACGCCAACCTGTCTCCACGGTGTTTCTCGCATTTCTCCAGCTCGGGCTTACGTCATTCGGTGGACCGATCGCACACCTCGGCTACTTCCGCGAAGCGTTTGTGGTGCGCCGCCGGTGGTTGGACGAACGCGCTTACGCGGATCTGGTTGCCTTGTGCCAGTTTCTTCCCGGACCCGCCTCCAGTCAGGTGGGCATCGGTGTCGGCCTGGCAAAGGCTGGATTGCCCGGAGCGTTTGCCGCCTGGTTCGCCTTTACCCTGCCGTCAGCGATTGCGCTGACGGCTTTCGGTTACGGGTTTGTTGTCTTTGAGGAAGCTATCCCTAAGGGGATTCTCCATGGCCTGAAGGTCGTTGCCGTCGCGGTGGTCGCGCAGGCAGTCTGGGGCATGGCGCGATCTCTATGTCCCGACGCGCCCCGTGTCACGCTGTCCATAATTGCCGCGATAGTCATACTGACGGCACCAACGCCGTTCACCCAGGTCGCCATGATCGTTGCCGGGGGCGTCGCAGGCATTATCTGGCTGCCCGCTGAACCCGATACCCGTTCGAGCTCGCTGGATATCCGTGTCGGTACCCGCCTGGCAGTGTCGTCGCTGGGTCTATTCTTGACGCTGCTGATTGGGCTGCCGCTGCTGGCCGCGGCGCATCCGTCGCAGACCCTCGCCCTCTTCGACAGCTTCTACCGTGCCGGTTCGCTGGTGTTCGGCGGCGGGCATGTTGTGCTGCCGTTGCTTCAGGCCGAGGTGGTACCACCCGGCTGGGTAACGAATGACGCCTTTCTCGCAGGCTATGGGGCTGCCCAGGCGGTGCCCGGCCCTCTCTTCACCTTCTCCGCCTACCTGGGTACGGTTATGGGTAACGCACCGAACGGTTGGCTGGGGGCAGTGATCTGCCTTCTTGCCATCTTCGCGCCGTCGTTTCTGCTGGTCATTGGAGTGCTTCCGTTCTGGGATGCGCTACGCCATTGGCGGCCCGTTCAGAGAGCACTGCTCGGTGTCAATGCCGCCGTTGTGGGTCTGCTGCTGGCGGCGCTTTACAACCCGGTTTGGACTAGCGGAATTCTATCGGCTGCTGATTTCGCGCTGGCGTTGGGCTCGTTCACATTGCTCGTTTTCTGGAAAGTGCCCCCTTGGTTGGTCGTGGTGCTGACGGCGGCGTGCGGATGGGGGCTTCAGCACCTGGGTGCTGTATGAGTGACTACGAACGTGACGTGTCATCATGAGTCAAAGCACTGAACAGCAATGGGGCATTAACGTTCCCGTTCCTTTTTCGATGCCGGTGTTGCCCGTTCGTGGGACCAGCGGCGAAGCTCCTTGATCTGTTCATGCATCGTCACAGACAACGGCACCATTTGACTGCTGTTTCGAGATATATCGCGTTGGGTAAAGGCACGGTTTTCCGCGAAAGCGTCAACTCTCGCCGCCTTCACCGCCTGTTCGATTTCCGCGCCGGTTCTTCCTTTGGTGAATGCCGTAAGCACGCCTAGATTGAAATCATCGGGGTTGCCGCCGTTGCGGCGGATGTGTACGCGAAATATTTCACCGCGTTCTTGTTCATTTGGCAGATCGAGAAAGAACAGCTGGTCAAAGCGGCCTTTCCTGATCATTTCCGCCGGGAGCTTATGTATCCTGTTTGCCGTGGCGGCCACGAAAACGGACGCCGGTTTCTCCTGCATCCAGGTTAGAAAGCTGGAAAAGATGTTTATATTTCCACTGCTCGCCTGGCCTTCGTCGTAGCCAAATGCGTTTTCAATCTCATCGAACCAGAGCACTACCGGTGCGATGCTTTCAGCAACCCGGCATGCCTGGTCAAACGCAAACTCGGGCGAGCCGTATGCGCCGGAAAGAATCAGGCTCATATCCATCCGAACCAGCTGCAACTCCCAGGCCGATGAAATCGCCTTCGCCGCGAGGCTTTTTCCGCAACCACTGACGCCCATGAAGAGAACACCAGATGGCGTCGGGACTCCCGCATCGTGAGCCTCCTTGGAAAACAGTATGCGGCGTGTGCGCACCCATTCCTTCAGATTTTCAAGCCCGCCTATCGAAGAAACGGAAGGACGCACGGGCACCACTCTCAGGCAGCTTTCCTTCTGCAGGACCTGAGCTTTTTCGTCGTAGACTTTCTCCAGCGCGTCTTCCGATCCCAGCTTGCCTTCGGACATCAAGCGCAGGACCAGGTGCCTTACTTCATTTAATGTCAAACCATGCATGGCCGATGCGCATTGCGCGGCCCAGTCATCTGTAAATGTTCGCTCGGCATTCTTGGACAATAATGTGTGTTCGAAATAATCTGATATTTCCTGTTCGTCGGGAAAGCCGAGATCAATCAGGAATATTTCTTTCTTCAACACTTCCGGTATCTTCACTTCCGGATGTGACAGCACCACCAACGTATTTCGATTTGAAAGTTGGCTGTACAGGTCTCGCAGCATACGGACCAAATCTTTGTTGTTTTCGAAATAAGCAGGCAGATCCTTCATAAGGTAGATAGCGTCGTCCGATTGGGATGCTATGTGCCGCAATGCGGAGACCGGGTCTCTTGTTTCAGATTGCTCGGACTCGCTCGTGTAAAAACCTCGTGTCGCGGTCCATACCACGAGCGGCAGATTCCCTTCGAAAAACAAATCGGAGATCGATTTTAGTATTTGTTCGACCCGGTCTTCCTCCCAGGCCGTTAAATAAACGATTGGGTATTTTGAGGATACAACCTGTTTTATTTTCGCGACGTTAGATTCGGAAATCTTCCACATAAGCTACTTATCCGGCGAATCCGGCTCTGAATCAGATATGGAGGTTACCACTTAACCCGCATTTCTCACCAGGATCCCAAACGATGGCGCTCGATTGCTGCACTTCGACAGCTTTGACTGCGGCGAGCCGAAAGCCCCGTGAGGCTACTGCCCGGTTTATTCGACAGCACCCCACCGGGCGGAGGGTGTGTTAAGCCGCGACCTTGAGATCGCGTCCCTGCCTTATTGATTATTCGAATTGTACCGCACCAGTACTCGGACAGGCTCCTAGCCCGCATACTGCACCAGTATCCCGAGCGATGACGCAGGACAGGTTTGGCTGAGCGCCGGTCTGGTGCAATATGCGGGCTGACCGTTCGTCAGTTTTTCTTGTTGTTCCGAGAACAACTGATGTAAATTTTAAGTTAGTTCAAGCACCGTTGTTGCTAGTGTAGCAACGGGGAGTAACCAGGGATTGGTGAAGATGAATGCAAAGGATTGTCACTTTCGAAATGCCACGGATTCGGCACCCGCCGTCCCGCCCCCCAGGTCATGTACCACCGCCGCCCCTTTATACCCATTGTTGCGGCAACCCTCCCCCGCATATCGCCACTGTCGTACGGGGAACCGAATCGCCAACACGTCGCGTCCCCTACGAATGAGGAATTCCGCGGCCGGATTCACGCTTATCGAAATCATGGTGTCGCTGGTCATTTTGGCCGTGGCCATGTTGGGCATCGCCGGTATTCATGGTCTGAGCACCAGATACACCAACAAGTCGTATTTTCGCAGCCAGGCCGTCAATCAGGCGTATGACATTCTTGATCGAATGCGGGCGAATCCCGACGGAATTTCCACCGGCAACTACAACCCGGTTTTCTCCTCAAATAAATCAGCTGGTAATTGTCTGCTCTCCTCGTGTTCGCCCTCGGACCTCGCCAGCTTTGATCTCAGCGAGTGGAATGATCTGAACCGGTCCGTATTGCCCTCGGGTTCCGGATTCGTGACCGTCGAAGGATTCAATGTTTCGGTAGTTGTCAGGTGGATCGAGAGTACCGGGCGAAACGGCGAGAACAAACCCAGAAGCGTCAAGGTTACGGTCCGGATATGAACGATCGGCAGCGGAACCAGCATCGAGCAATCACGTTCAGCGAGCGGGGCATGACGCTGATTGAGCTGATGATTTCTCTAGTCATCGGACTTTCATTGTCCGCGGCCGCCATCTTGATTTACCTGAACAACAAGCAAGCCTGGGTTGCGCAGGACAACATCACCCGTCTTCAGGAAAGCGGTCGTTTCGCACTACAGCTGCTTCGGGAAGACATCCGTCTGGCCGGATACTGGGGATTGAATTTATCGACCGGGACGATCGCCAATTCAGAGACAATCGATCTACCGAATGAATGTTCGAGCGGCTGGGCGACGGACTATACCAGACCCGTGGCGTTTGCCAACAACACGAACTCGGATTACCGGGCATGTATTCCGGATTCCGACTACAAGGAAACGACCGACATAATCACCATACGACGGAGCTCGAGCGATCCGGTCGAAATCGATTCCATAACCAAAGGCAATATCTACTTGCTGACTTCACTGACCGAGGGTATCGCTTTCGCGGCCGATACCGATGCGGTACTCGACCCGGGGATTGAATTAGGCGAGTCACCAGCCTCGCTATACCGCGTGCTGGCGCATGCCTACTACATTCGTCCGTTCTCTGATGTGTCCAGCGACTCTGTTCCAACCTTGATGCGCGAAACCATCATCGGGGGAAACGTATCCGCAGAACCGATTGCGGAATTCATAGAGGATCTTCAAATCACTTTCGGCCTCGATACAAAAGGAGACGGAAGCGTCGATGTTTACGACAACGACGGCAGCACTGCCGACCGAGCCGGTAACGTGATAACGGTTGTCGTGGATCTTCTCGTCCGGGCAGCGGAACCGGAAGCCGGTTATACCAATACAAGAACTTACCAGGTCGGTGATCGTGTGCATTCATTCGGCGACCGCTTCAGGCGTCAGTTGTTTCGCAACACTGTCTATCTCAGAAACCGGCCGGAGCCAACGATATGAGAGGGTATTCAGCTGACGGTATCCAAATCCGGCAGACAGGGGTCGTCCTTGCAATCACCCTGCTCATTCTCCTGATCGTAACGGTGGTCGGCGTGAGCGGCATGGATGCTTCAACCATACAGTTAAATCTGGCCAGGAACGCATACGCCAAACATGAGTCCTTTCAAAATGCTGAAAGCACTATGCTGATTGGCGAAATCGCCTGGAACGAAAAACTGTCGCGCTGCCTGAACGATGCCGCCAACTGCACGGACAATATCACACCGCCGTTGGTCGATAGTATCGAAACCATCGACTGGGATTCGATATCAGGGGAAGGCGACACGGTTTACGGAAAATACGTTGTCGAATATCTTGGTTGGCGCCCGGTGCCGGGGGATAATGAAGTATTCATTCGCTTGTATCGCCTGACCGCGCGCGGTGAAAGTCAGGACAAAAGCTCAAGAACGGTGATCCAGACAGTCTATCGGAAATGTACGAAAGCCGATGGGGTGACGTGTGACGGCTAACCTGCATATTGCACCAGACCGGCGCTCAGAACCATCTGTCCCGCGTCATCGCTCGTGATACCGGTGCAATATGCAGGCCAGGGAGGGTCGAAAATGAATGTCAGATTGTCCGCCAACCGAAGAATAGCCCTTGCCATTGCGGTGATTCTGGGGGCACAGGCTTCGGCAAATTCAACGGATGTCCCGCTTTCCAGGAGCATCGGGGCACCGGCGCTGTCCACATCCAATCT
>CAMYOI010000163.1 GCA_947259955.1 uncultured Gammaproteobacteria bacterium | reverse complement strand
AGGTGAGATGCTCTTAAAGGAGTTTCTCGAACCGCTGGAAATGAGCCAAAAACGGTTCGCCCACCACTTGGGCTGGACCTATGCGCGACTCAACGAGATCGTTAATAGCCGGCGCAATGTCAGCGCAGATTCCGCCTTGGCGTTTGGGGAAGCCCTTGGAACCGGCCCGGAGTTCTGGCTGAACCTGCAACGAGATTGGGACTTGTGGCACGCCAAGGATTCGCACGAGCGGGTGCCACGGCTGCGTACAGCAAGCTGATAGTGCTAGATTGATCGAATTAGATCGTTGGGCTGCGTCGGAAGCGAAAGCCGTCACTCAATCTGCTAACAATCGAATTTATTCTGATCCAACGCATAGGGCAGGTTCCGGGGGTTCGAACATATCGAAATTTTTGACCTTGGAAGGGCCGGTGTATAAGTTGCGGACCTTCGCGGAATCTGGATAAACTGGCGCGGAGTTAGCCTTTATGTGACAAAGCTGTAGTCAAGAAAAAGGCCTTTCGCCGAGCTATCTTGCGGTTACCACACCTAACAAGTTCCACAACGAAAGGCCACTGACAGTGAGATATAGCAAAGTCACTTTGAGACGTCGAGTCATCGGAGATGTTTCGTTTCGTTTTTCAGCCGAAGGGCTGACCTCATATGCCGGATTGGAGTTGATTCGACAGTATTTTATGAGACTTGGCCTGGTCGATCAGATTCGTAGATTTGTTGTAAGGCACCGATTCCGGTGAAAACGAGCACGCTGGTTCCGGAGGAGCTGCGCATGAGATGAATGGCGGTATCGTCACTACCTGTCGGTGTCGAATTAGCGTTCATGCGGCGACTGGAAGCTGGACCAATCCACGGCAATGCGTCTGCCATCGGAAATCATCAATCTTCTTCGGTGCGCGCTGTCGGGGGCGACAGACGACGATCAATTGCTGCTTGAGCGGCAGGTTCTCAGTGATGATGCCCTTAACACCACCGGGGCCAAACAGCCCGGCGACGGCCGTCAGTAAGTGGATCAAAAACAACGAGATTTCCTTCATGTGGTCGGCAGGTTACCAGAATTGTTGCCGACGACAAGATTGCGCTAGCCATCGATCTAGAGGGAAAATTATAAATTAGACACCCACAGGTAATGCTTTGTTTTTATGACTACTATTTGGTGGGTCGTGCAGGGATCGAACCTGCGACCACCTGATTAAAAGTCAGATTGGCTGTGGTCGATTAAGTCAAGAAAATCAGGCATTAAAATTTTCTTTTTCTGACAAATTTACCGAGGTTCGCTGTAAGTTCTATACGCCTTTCATCAAATTGCGACAGAACTTCATGAACTCTGACGTTGGTTATCACAATAAGACAGTAACCACTTCAAATTCCGTCGGTTTCTGCTCAAATACTTTTTATGATACTCACGAGCATACTGGCTTTGCTTCCTATAATACGATCGGCTCATGAGCAACATCTCAATATGTCCAACGAACTCTTTCGGTGTTCGACCCACAAGGACTCCAAGCCCTTTGGCACCCTCTATTCCTCCAATGCCAATTGAGGTCGTAACAACAGGACAACCGAATGCAAGTGGTTCAACAGTTTTGATTTTTAGGCCGGTACCGCAGACAACGGGATTGATTACAATCCTGGCGGACCGGTAGAGTGATTGTAGATCATCGACGATGCCGAGTTTCCTGTAATATTTACTGTCCGGTATGCTCCCGCAGATTTTACCCGCTACATTTATTGAAATATCTGGAAATTTCGCTTTTATCAGGAAAAGAATCTTTTCCGTAAAATAGTCCCACGACTTAACATTAATAGGGTTGTGGGAAGCTACATACAACAAATCTACCGAATCATTCTCTTTATCAAATCCCGGACTACAGTGTTGATCAGGAAGCAAATGTCCAATGGTGATAACGGCAGGTAGCCCGAGACCTTTAAAATACTCCGCTTCTTCCTCCTTTATGGCGATTACAATCTGAGCACGGGATAACCCAAGTTTCTCGGACTCGCAGTTAGTGTAAAACCATTGTGGTGTAATACCACCATTTATCAACATCTCCTTCCTGTTCGCAAAGACGTCATGAGTGTCTATTACCTTTGTCACGGTATCATCAAACACTTCCAATACCTTCGATAGGTAAACGTACTCTACCCAGATCGTGCTGAAACGCAAGAGCCTGTGAAGTCGCCGGACTTCTTCTTCAATGCTTGAGTCGTACCATCTGTCGACCGTCGCCAAATTTGCACCCGCCTTCAATCCCCCGGATGACACGCTCCCGGTGCAAGTCAGATCATCATCTAGGTCGTGCGCCTTTCTGCAAGGCAACAGGTACATTCGATCTCCCCAATAGGTTCGCATTGCATCCAAATCACCGCCTTCGATGTCATAGTAAGCAAAGTACAGGTCACAGTTGAGAGATCTGAGTTGCTGGGCCAGGTGGAAGATACGCGCTCTATTACCCGCATCCTGGGGATGCGTGGGTGTCGGAGATATCAACAAGATTCTTTGAGTCACGATGGGTAGGAGTTCCATCCCTCTCGGGAGTTTGTGAACTACCCGTGTTTTTTCAGTATGTCCTGCAGGAAACGTTCAAGTATCCCGATCCTGTTTTCTATAGAGAAACTCGAAGCATCTCTATTTACGGATTCCGCGTATTCTTGAATTTTGCTGCTGCGAAGTATTTTTCGAAGGTGGCCGATAGAATTGAATGATGCACCAAAATTGTTCTCTTCAAGCCAAGCGGATATCCATTTGACGGGAACCGTAAGAACGGGCAGACCCGCCAGAATATATTCATATTGTTTTAAAGTGTCGGCCCTCGATAGAAAGAAATCATTCAACACATGTGGCCCCTCACGCTCCACCTGATGCCGCAGGCTACCGATATCGAACGGTAGTATGCCGATGTCATATTGGGTCAACGTGCTCATCATTTCGTCAAAAGGAACATAGGGATGGAGGATTACATTATTGTATCTTTCCAGTTTCGCATAGTGTTGGTAGAGGTCGGTGCCAGGGTATAGTCCCAGATGGAGATGAAGAGAAACTCCCAAAGCGGCGATCTCTTCAAACATGTTCCTCATATCACGGGCGAACGGAAAGCCGAAGCCCTTGGGCGTTTTCTGAACACTGCCGCAATATACTACGTGAACACCTCCAGCTTTCCCCGAGAGCTTCGTACGTTTCCTGGAGAAACATTTCTCACTCGCATAGTTGGGAAATGCAAGGGCCTTGCCGATGCGGTATTTTGACCTGACCCATTCAAGCCCGATGGGATTGGTATGAACTACTCCATCCGACTCTTCATTCACAAAGCACTCGATTTCACTCACCATCCTGTTCCCGAAAAAACAGTCACTCAGAATATCCTGACAATCATAGACAATGGGAATTTTTCCCTTCAGTGCAGAGATGACAAGTTTTGTTCTGTAATCTTCTGTCTCAACGGCGTCGTTCCCTGAGATGATGACATCCACGTCATGGATCGACAGAACGTCTTCCAATGCGTGAAGGAAGGGATATTGTTTCGACGACCAGCGATCTGGTCGGCATTCTCCCGGGTCGGGATCACATCCTGCCTCAATATCCTTGAGTAGACGAAAGCGATTCGAGCCCTTCGATATCGGCAGGCTCGTCTGAGATTCGGCTGACTTGGAGTAATAAACAGGAAACCGAGACAGAATCTTAGCCGGATCCCATTGGCGGGGGCCATTGTATCCATTGCCTATCCAGGCCTCGAGCAAAAGTACAATTGAGTGGCTACGTTCGTGTAATGCATTGATCTGAGCATGCAGACGCGAATTGTAGGCGCGCTTGATATAGAGGATATTCATGGTTTCCAAATTCGTTGCCAGAACTGATTCAACGAAGCCGTACCTTTCCTGATCTCGTATCTATTTTGATTGCCCATTCGCCAGGCAGCCTATCTCGCATCGATGATAGTCCTGACACGAGGTCTGCTATGGGATTTTTGTATCAACTTAATCTACCTGTTGCGATCTGCGTATTGGAATGAAGTCGACCGATCCAATGGCAAGCCCAGCAGGTGTTAATTACGAGGTCATTTTTATTGCAAATCCAAGATCGCATGCATTTTTGGGAGTCCTTGAGCAAGCTGTAAGCATCGCGCAACACTCGAGGCAAAAAACTCCACCGCTTCTCGTCCAGGATACTGATTTGATATTCAAGGATTGCGTCAGATACGCCTTGCCAGTAGTACCTCCTGTAGAACCAGTTTTTGCTCAGACATTGAGTCTTGACATAGTGTTGGACACAAATTTCAGGATCATACAAGATCGGTAAGCTATGCCTCCGCAAGTACCTTTGCATGAGTATTTCCTCATTCGACAGCAAGTTGTGCCCCTTTCGACCCAAGCGTACGTTGAATCCTTTACTTTTCTCGAGAATTGTTCGTCTGTACGCGAGATTGCATCCCGAGAGATAAAGACTATCGTCTGTTAAGAACATCGGCGTATCAGACCAATCAATGATCCCGATGTAAGTCTCCATTTCTTTCAACAGCCATTCAGGTCTGTCTGCTTCCCAGATGGGCATGATCCTGCCACCAACACTCATTGGCGGAGGAGACACCCCGACAAACTTATCGATTATTCGCTGCAACCAATTCGGGTTAGCGACCGCATCATCATCCAGATAAGCCACGTATTTTCCCGACGCACTCTTCCAGCCTGCATTCCGCGCCTGGGAAAGCCCTACAATCGGCTCGTAGACGTAACGCAGGTTTCTGGAACCGTGAAATGCCCGGATCACCTGTTTTGTATTATCTGTTGAGCCATTGTCGACTACGATGATCTCATAGTTTTCCTCTGGGAGTGTTTGGGAAATTACACTCGATAGAGATTTTCCAAGATAATCACCGCGATTGTGGGTGCAAATAATGGCTGAAATGATTGGAGCCATCGTTGGCCTTACTGACTAATGATCAAGGACGCCACTATTGTCTGTGACCTCGTCATCCAATTGGGCCCGGTTCCGGGGTTGCCATGGTATGCAGCAGCTCGCGTTTTTTACACTCCTCGACAAGAATCTCTCCGAGTTTCCTCGAAAGCGGGCGCCAGTCGTACTTCTTGGACAATGTTCGCGCATTTCTCCCCAGTTGAGCAGATTTCTCGTAGTGGGTAACGGCATACGCGAGGTTAGAGACGAAGTCAGCGCTACTATTTGCGAGGAGAAAATGTTCTCCACGAACAGCATCATCGAAACCCCTCATTCCTTCCATTGTCGAAACGATGGGTTTTCCACAGGCAAGATATTCGCAGATCTTGTTCCTGGTACCGCCGCATATTGCGTTGGCGGGGAACGGGGCAACGCAGACGTCAGCCAGATTTATGTACGCGGGGAGATTCTCCACGAATCCGGTGTATATGACCCTTTTTGATGGCGGTTCCGGTTGTGGCCCCCCGCCGAGTATCAGGAATACGGCATTTGGACATTTGGTTTCTATTTCGGGTACGAGACTGAAGAAGTAACGCAGTGCAATGTTGTTGGAGGCAAACACCCTCGGACCAGTAAATGCAATTATATTCGATTCGCGAGGAACTCCAAGGGAATCGCGCAGGGCCACATCGGGCGGAGCTGGCTTGAAAATATCTGTTTCTACTCCATTTTTTACAATGCTGATTTTGTACCGCGGAACTCTATATTCAGAGTTGAAGTAATTCTTTAATTCGTGCGACGGCGCAACAATCTTGTGGGTAAACTTCAATACATCCTTCTCTGTTTCAGTCAGCGATTTTTTTCTACTCAACGACAGGGAGGAGTCAAGAGAACTCTCAAGAGCTATTGAACTATGAGGGTCATACACATGAGGTCTATTCAAAACACTCTTGAGTTTTTTCGCAATTTGCGCAGTGAAGACTTGGTGCGTGTAAATGATATCGGGCGCGAATTGCATGCAGCGACCATAGATCATATCGAATAGTTCACCCTTCGATTTTTCTGGATGCTCCTCAAGAGGTAGGTATTCTATGCCTTCTTCACCAGATGATTGCTCACCACAGATATGCAGGATTGAAAAGCCATCGCGCGATAAATACTTTGCCAAGTAGTGGGGCCTTATAGTACTACCATAAGGATCGGATGCCTTTGCGATGGAAATCATGCAGATCTTCATTTGATTCCCACATGAATGCAGAGTATTTGCGGGCCGAGCATTACGCGGATTCGCTCCGTCGAGCACGCGTTCGGGGCAGGGTGACCACCGTCCGGGGCTTGACTTGTTCCTGGCGACATGCACTCCTTCCGGGTGAAACAAATGTGGAAGTCAGGGGGACACTGAACGAGTCGGGATGTCCTACAGCTGCTCGCAAGCATGGGTAAACCAATCAAAGGAGACAGGCAGATTCAAGCTGACGGACAGGAAGGATAGCCGCTATGCGGTTCAGCGACAACGCCATCCTGAGAATCGAGGATGTTCGATGAGGCGTTCGAACACCTGCTCGTACTTCCAGATCGCATCGCTGAGCCCATGGTATTCTTCCACGAACGCCCGGGCTCTGTTTCCGATCTGCAAACGAAGTTCGGAGTCACTCGCCGCAAAGATTAGCTTCCCGGCCAAGTCGCCAACGTCACCCATGCGGAACAGTAATCCGGTTATCCCATTCGCAATGACTTCACGCGCAGCGGGGATATCACTGGCCAAAATGACACGCTTGCATGCTTGTGTCTCCAGATATGCAAGGGCCAAACCTTCGGTCTCCGAGGGTATTGCGACAACATCGCTCAGCCGAATAAAATCCGCCACCCGGGGGTGCTCCACCCACCCTGCAAAACGAAACCGCCCGGAGGTTCCATTCCGGGTACAAGCCTCTTCAAGCGCGGCCCTTTCGGGCCCGTCCCCGACGATAACGAAAAGCATGCGTGGGCTGTGCTCCAACGTTTGGCTGGCGGCTGCCGCCAGGTCGAGCACCCGCTTTGGTGAAGTAAGGTTCGAAACATGGAGCACCACGAAATCATCGTGTCGTATGTCGAATTGGCGCAGAAGGCTTTCGTCGCGCACCCCATCTGTGAACTGGTCCGTGTCCACATTGTTTTGTATCAATTCCACATTGTCCAAGCCAGCGGCACGTAAATCCCGTGCCATATGGCTGGCGCAGGCGATGACTACATCGGCTTGACGAGCATCATCGAGCATTTGTTGACCGATGTTTTCCGACAGAACGCCGCGGAAATATGCAGCAAAGGGCCCAATAGCGGAGAGAACCGATGGGACCGCTGCTTCCCGACACAGTCTGGCAACACCATGGGCAAAAAACTCACCGCCCAAGAGAACCAGGTCCGGTTCATGCGAAGCAACCAGGGACGGAAAGAGGTTTTCCATATACGCTGCATAGCGCATTCGATCTGCCGCGGTGCCCGGATTGGATGCGGTTGTCTCGAAGCTGCACTTGTAGTGTCTGAAGAGCTGCACGCGTTCATTAAAGCGCCATGTGTACCCTCCTGAAATCTTTGATCGGCTGGGCGTGATCGGATCGAGCATTTGAAATACGTGACCACGTTCGGCCAGTCGATTGACAAGTGTCGAATGCTGGATGGCAACGCCACTCCGATGAGGAGGACATCGGCCGATGTAAAGGACCTTCATCAACTACTAAAAACACCTATGGTGCCCTTTGTCAACTGCTGAATCAGGGATAGCGAAGCGTCTGTACAAAGGAGCCCGTCCCCCTTGGCCAGATCGTATTGATTTTACATTGCCCAACGACATTATTGATATAATTCGACGTTAGTTCATGAAACGCCACCGGGAGGCAGAATGTTGGAGCAAAGTGGAGGCGACGAAGTGGAAGGAGCATGGATGGACCTGGAGACAAACGATAAATCACCATCCAAGCGTCCACGTAAAATCTTCACCTATTGGGACGATCCTGACATGCCTGTTCTCGTTCAAAAGTGCCTGGCAAATTGGAGAACGGTGAATCCCGAATTTGAAGTGATCTGTGTGAACGACCAAAACATCGATGATTACGTCGCTCGGCCGAAACCCGACAACTATGCCAGCCTTGCTGCGGTGGTCAAATCGGTTTGGGTTCGCGACAACATGATCTACGAACAGGGCGGGTTCTGGATCGACGCCACCGTTTTTGTATTCAAGCCTTTGAGCAGATTGTTCAATCTTGATTCTTCCGATTTCATA
>CAMYOI010000162.1 GCA_947259955.1 uncultured Gammaproteobacteria bacterium | reverse complement strand
CACCTTCAGCAGCGTTGAAGACGCTCCTGATCGGTGGGCCGGGCTCACGGGGCCGATTACGTTGATACGTTCAGGCGCTGTTTTCCCATGCCGCAACCAGTCAGGAAAATCCGCCCCAATTTGCCACTCACTTACCGAGGTGCCCCCCCACTCGATCAACTGCTGAGCGACCTTGAAATCATTGACCGCGACGGCCGCGTCGAGATCCGCCAGCGACTGCCACCAGTATTCCAACGTATTTTCATCCAGTATCATGCCGCCAAATTCGCCGATACGGAGAGCGTATTTGCCGTTGGGCATTTTGGCCAGTGTCTGACGAGCCTGTTGATGCAGCGGGACCATAAAATATTCCGGCACCACCGCGTCCATGGAAAGTGGAATTTCGTCCAGCTTTTTCTGTAACTCTTCGATATAACCCCGTTCCACTACCGCAATACTGGCGTGCTTCCCGGGATCGAAGTCGAGCAAGGTGAATGCGAGTTCATCCACATTCGTAGCGAGCCTCTCTTCCAGCACGTACGGTGCGCTGACCAGGGCTTTTCCCCGGCTTCTGGCAGGCATCTGGACTTCGTGCACGGTAACCAGTTCGCCGGCAACCACGACTACCACCTGCGTGGTTCTGGCGAGGACTGGAATCTCGCCGAGGGTGTCGCAGACCCCATCCTCCACCACGCTTCCGCGCCGATCCACCAGCGCCCACGCGTGAGGGGGGTCGGCGTGGAAATACAGTATCATGAATAACCGCGCCGCCTTTGCACTACTTTGACCTGCTGGGTAGTCAGATCTTTCTCGAGTAACGAATAGATGGCACCGGTCAGCCTGCCGTATCGCGCCCTGCCCTGGACCTCAAAAAACAGGCTGGATACCGATACCAGCGAGGCGACTTCCTGAGCACGCCCGGCAAGTTCGGTCATTACCAGAAAGTCATCTATGTTCTCGTATCCCGTTTCACCGCGTCCCGCCACCAGCACCTCCGCCGCGGATTCGCTCAGTATGTCCTTGGTCAACGCCCTCAGCACCGGATTTGCCGCGGTGTTGATATTGATTTTCATTTCGCTCGCCGGTAGCGCTGATACATAGGGTGCCAACAGCGTGATCGATTGTTCATCGAAGCCTTCCACCCAGATCAATTCACCCACGCTGCCCAGCATACGGTTCGCAGATCGATAGGACGGGTCCTTTAGGAGATATTCTGGGTCTTCCGCGCTTCGAGTGCCGCTTACATTCTGATCTTCATCGATCCAGTCGACCACGGCGTCGGCAAGAGATTCATCGAGTTCGAGCACGCGCAGCAGCCCCTGAAAAACAGTATACCAGGCATCGTTTTTTTTCTTCAGGTTGTTCAGGTTGAATCTGCCCTGCATGTCGACAACGACTGCCCGCATGCTCCCGTCATTGACCTTGGTCTCCGGTAACAGGTTGTTCCACACCTCGTTGAGGTGATCCGTTTTGTTGGTTTTCATATCCCTTTCCAGCACCTTTGCCGCCCACTGCTCGTTACCGACCATCATCTGATAGATCTGTTCGTAATCCCGGTGATTTGAGATTCGGCGCACAGCCAGATACTCGTCTTCGATGAGATACACGACCAGTGAGGTCATCAGCGTCAATATCAACAGTACGGTAAGCAGCGCAACGCCCCCCTGCCCTTCGAAACATGGTTGCAAGGAGCCGTGCTTCATCAACTGCTGCCCGCCACGGCAAACACCCTTCTATACTCCTTGCCGTCATCCATGGTCAGCAGAAATTCGATACCGACGGGTAGCGACGAAGCGATATCCCACTCGTCGATCGTCTCCAGTTCACCGCCTTCCGAGAATGTAAAATACCGGACTTCCGCTATCGTGACACCGGTGAGGACGGTCCTTACGTATTCCTTGCTGTCCTCGTCCCTGTCCAGCACATCCCACCTTACCCGCTGAAGATCACCATCCTGTAAACGCCACCCAACACGCTGCGGTCGCGAAGTAAGTCCGATGCGGGGATCGGGGTGGCTGGTCGTCAGTCTGAAAAATTCGCTCTCCGCCAGCGCAAGACTTTCGCCGCTCAACAGCATTGCCTCTTCGTCCCCGTAGCTGTCCCTGACCGGGCGGTTGATCATGAAGCGTGCATCCCGTCCGATGAGAGTCATCGTCATCTGAAGCGCGGCCAGTTCCTCGTGCCTTGATTCGATCGTTTCCCTGGTGTCGATAAACTGGTCCAGACTCGAGTAGCTGATTACCGCGATGATAGCGAATATGCCGATGGCAACCACCATTTCAAGCAGTGTGAATCCCCCGCACGGCCCACGCAGGTTCGACCGTTCGCAATGGCTCATCTCTTCAGCCACCTTCGGATTTCAGATGATTCAGCGGGCGTCGGAGGTTCAATCATTACGATCTTGTTGGTTTTGTTGGCCATTTTCATTCACCCCGCCCTGGCCCGTCTGTTCATTCGTTTCGACCTGGTCGCCGTTTTCGTTCGAACCGCCCTCCTGACCCTGCCCGCTGAGTTCCCCTGCCCAGGCGAGGGGGACTTCACTCGGTGGCGAGTATTTCGATAAGTAGCCGAACAATTTCGCGCTGAAATCAAGGTGCTCCTTGTCTTTATATACCAAAATGTCGATCCTTATCAGATCCGGATCGCTCGTGGTGCTGATCGTCTCTTTGTAATACCAATCCTTTCCTCCGAACTTTTCAGAGAGATCTCGGGTCGAGGCGCCGGGCCAGGTCCTGCCCAGACGGAGTTCAGTCAGCCGGTTACTCGCTATCCAGGATCCAAGGATCCGGTCTTCCGAGGTCTGCACCACATCCACCGCACTGCCTGCGGCCTTGACCACCGCGGTAATGCCGACCACGGTAATAGTCAGAGCCGCAAGGATCTCCAGCAGCGTGAAACCCTGGTTACGAATCATCGCGTGCCACCTGCTCGACGATCACATTGAATGCGTCGTCCAGCTTGACCACATGCAGGTAATTGTCTCCGGATACCACCAGCTGGAATGGCGTAACGTCACCGAAACCCTGAACGATCAGTAGTCCGGGCCCATCCCCGCCAACACCCTGCAGCGCGTCGAATTTTATAGACAGATATTCAGGGAACAGCCGTTTCCTCAACAAGTCGTCATTACTGACAGGTGTCCATTCCTCGCCGGCCTCCATGAACCGGTAAGTCTTATTGTGCTCGTCGACTTCTACTGCGTAGACCTTGCCCGTCAGTATGCTTTCCTCTCGAATATGTTCAATGAGTTTTGCGAACCGAAATGCCTCGTTGCGAGCAATCTGATCACGATCTCTTTCCAGGTTGACGCTGACGAGGGTTACGGTTAGGGCGATCAATACCACGACCACCATGATTTCCAGCAGGGTAAACCCGGCCTGGTGCGATTTCACCACATTGCCGAGATATGAGCGCCCCATTGCGGCCGAGCCCGGATCCGATCGTTACCGGAAACCGGTTCGGCCCGGCTCGATACACCGGCTTAAACTATCGTCGTTCATCCAGATTCCAGTTTCCGATTTCCGCACTGGTTCCGTCTCCGCCACTGCGTCCGTCAGCTCCGAATGACCAGACATCGATCTCCATTTTTTCACCGGGGCTAAGGTATTGATACGGATTGCCCCACGGGTCCGCTGGCAATCGTTCGATATAGCCACCTTTTTTCCAGTATTTTGCAGGAGGATCACCGGCAGGTGCCTTGGTCAGGGACTCCAGCCCCTGTTCGGTACTCGGGTAGTTGAAGTTGTCCAGTTTGTATAATTTCAATGCGGACGACAATGCCTGAATATCGACCTTGGCTTTGGCAACCATGGCCTGGTCCTGTCGGCCGAGCACCCGCGGCAGCACCAGGGTGGCGAGCAGACCGATGATGACCACAACCACCATAATTTCGATAAGCGTAAAACCACGTTGTCTCATCAAATCACCTCAACCGATTAATTGATTCAAATCGAATATGGGAAGCAGAATTGCCAGCACGATTACCAGGACCACGCCACCCATAATCAATATCATAGCGGGTTCGAACAGGCCGACCAGTACCGCAATCCGGGATTCCAGTTCCTTCTCCATCGCGGTCGCGGCCTTGTCCAGCATTTCCCCGAGGCGGCCACTCCTTTCACCGCTGGCGACCATCTGAACGAGCAGCGGCGGGAAATTTCCACTGCGCGCAAGTGCGCGGTTGATGCTCACGCCTTCCGCCACTTCCGACGCCGCTTCATTCAGGTTATTGCGAAGCACAAGATTTGAAATCACACCTTCACTCGATCGCATTGCGGACAACAGCGGCACCCCGCTGCCGGCCATGATCGCCAGGGTGCGCGACATGCGCGCCGTGTTGACTCCGCGTGACAACCGGCGAATTCCGGGCAGCTTGAGAAACGTCCCGTGCAGCGCAAACCTGATCCGCTCATTTTTGAGGGCCAGAAACACCACCAAAATGGCGAACAAAACTACGCCTATCAGCCACCCGCCATATTTCAGCAATAGCTGACTGACCGTTATCAGCATTTCAGTCAGTACAGGCAGGTCCTGGCCGGTGTCCTCGAATACCTTGACGACCTGAGGCACGACATAGGTCAACAAACCGGCCACTATGAGCACCGCCACAACGGTAAGTATTATCGGATAAATCAGCGCGATCCCTATTCGCTGCTGGATCCCCTGCCGTGCTTCGATATAATCGGCCAGCCGTTCAAGGACCTCGTCCAGATTACCACTCTGTTCGCCCGCCGCCACGGAGGCCATGTATATCTCAGGAAACGACCGCGGATACCGGGAAACGGCCTCGGCCAGGGAATGGCCTTCCGTGACCTGCGATCGAATCCCGCTCATCACCGATTTGACCTGATGTCCCTCGGCTTGCTGAATCAGAGCTGAGAGTGATTCTTCCACGGTAAGTCCGGCGCCGAGCAGCGTTGCAAATTGTCGTGTAATCACGGCCAGCTCGCCGATCTTGATCCGGGTACGGCGTACCGGGCCAGACCCGTCTGCCCGTGCGGATCGCCTGCTGCTCGCCACGTCCTCCGAGATTGGGATGACATTCATCGGAGTCAATCCCTGTGCGCGCAGTTTCTGGCGGATTTGACGCGCAGAGTCGCCGGATGACACGCCTTTTTTCGTCCGGCCGCGTAAGTCTAGTGCCTTGTATTCATATGCGCCCATTGTTTTAAGGCTTACCGGGACAGGACACTAGCTGTCAATAGATACCCGCAATACTTCGTCAACGTTGGTTACCCCGGCCAGCACCTTGTCAAAGCCGCTTTGAGAGATACCCTTGACCGTTCGGCGAACATAGTCAAGCATTTCTTCTTCACTCGCCTGTTCGTGAATCATCGTACGCAGGTGATCGTCGACCGGTATGAGTTCATAGATTCCCGTGCGGCCCCTGAAACCCGTATTCTCGCAAACCGCACAGCCAACAGACCGATAGATCTCGATGTCATCGTTTTCAGTCAGGCCCAGCAACTGCCGCTCCCGGTAACCGGGAGGATAGGGTTGCGCGCACGATGCACACAACTTTCGAACCAGCCGCTGTGACAGCACGCCGAGAATGCTGGAGGAGATCAGAAATGACTCCATGCCCATATCCAGGAGCCGTGTAACCGCACCAATGGCCGTGTTCGTGTGCAAAGTGGACAGCACGAGGTGGCCCGTCAAGCTCGATTGAACCGCAATCTGCGCGGTTTCCAAATCACGAATTTCGCCAACCAGAACGACATCCGGGTCCTGTCGCAATATGGACCGCAACCCGCTGGCAAAAGTCAGGCCGATCTTGGCGTTCACCTGGGTCTGACCAACGCTGTCGAGGTCGTATTCTACCGGGTCCTCGACGGTCAGAATATTAAGGCTTTGTCGATCGAGCCGGGTCAATCCGGCATACAGTGTGGTGGTTTTACCCGATCCCGTTGGTCCGGTCACGAGGAGAATTCCGTGGGGCTTGTGGATCATAGAATCGAATTGCGCCCGCAGTTCACGTTCCATCCCCAGCTGCTCGATGTCGAGCCTGGCCGCGGTCTTGTCCAAGAGCCTCAGAACGATCCGCTCACCGTGCCGCGTGGGCAGCGTCGAAACGCGGACATCGACGGGGTGATCGCCCACCCTGAGCGATATGCGTCCATCCTGGGGCAGTCGTTTTTCAGCAATATCAAGACTGGCCATTACCTTGACCCGTGCCGCCAGCGCTCCGTGCAACGCGCGCTGCGGCTCCACTACGTCCCGCAGAACCCCGTCCACCCGGAAGCGAACCACGGACCTCTCCTCGAATGCTTCGAGATGTATATCCGATGCGCCTTCCCGAATTGCCTGCGTAAGCAGTGCGTTGATAAGGCGGATGATCGGTGCTTCGTCGCCGGTTTCGAGCAAATCGGTGGATTTCGGCAGTTCATGGGCCAGTCGCTCCAGGTTGAACTCGTCCCCGAGGTCATCGACCATCTGCGTTGCCTCTGACTGGCCCTTGTCGTAAGCCTGTCGCAGCATCCGCTCGAAAGTGGGCTGATCCGTCTGATGGAACAGCAAGGGTCCGTTCAGTTTGCGCCGAAGCTCGTTGATCACATGCAGATCCGGCCGGTCCGAACAAAGCACATGGTTCCTGTTTTTTTCCGCCACCTCGTCCCGGAACAGCGCGAGAACGCCGTAGTTCTTGGCATACAGGTAAGGCAGGCTGTTGACATATTTCGGATCGACCCGATCGAGCCATGGCTCCTGGTGACTGTCGAACAGCTCATGTGATGGCGTTGACATGTTTTTACTTTTCCATCTGCTCATCAAGAGCCGGAAGCAGTGGCGGGTCGACGTCCTTGATTAGTCTCTTGGTGTCGCCCTGGCTCCCGATCTGCTTGCCCCTGATGTAATCGTACTTCTCCTGAGTTGGACCCATCAGGTCCTCGGTAGTTCGCACGATCTTCGGCTGCAGAAAGATCATCAGATTGGTTTTTACCGATGACTTGGACTTACGCCTGAACAACGCCCCGATCAGTGGAATCTTGCCAAGGATAGGCACCCATTCCACGGTTCCCACCAGGTCGTCCCGGATCAGTCCGCCCAGTACGATGATCTGTCCGTCGTCCACCTCCACGGTGGTCTGAATCGAGCGTTTATCGGTGATGATATCCGAGGCGGCCTGGAGGTTGATGTCGCTCACATTAGAGATTTCGTGCTCGATCTCCAGCCGCACCGTATTCCCGGCATTGATCTGGGGCGTGATCTTCAGGGTGATGCCCACATCCTTGCGCTCGATGGTCTGAAATGGATTCACCGCGTTGACTGCGGTATCCGGGGCGACGTCCACCGTTGTCGTCGTTCCGACATTGGTGGTGAATTGCCCGGTGATAAAGGGAACTTCCCGCGCTACGATGATTTCCGCCGTCTGATTCTCAAGCGTCACCAGATTGGGGGTGGAGAGGATATTGGTATCGGTGTCGCTGCGCAGAGCGCGCAGTACAACGGACAGATCCGGCACGATGTTGCCGGTGATATCGATGATCAGGTCGTTGATATAACCGAGCGTCAAGCCGCCCGCCTGTTCGCTGAAATCGGTGCTCGCGCTCGCCTGGCCTCCGGTGGTCCCGGTGTCGTTGAACTGCCATTCGATGCCGAGATCCGCAGCCTTGTTGGTGGACACCTCGGCGATGATGGTCTCGACGTAGACCTGCTCCCTGCGCACATCGAGTTTTTCCACCACCCGTTTGATGGTTCTGAAATCATCATTGGGGGCATGGATAACCAGCGCATTGGTCGCTTCGTCCGCCTGCACCACCTGCGCCTGGCTCTGATTTTCCTCGCCGGCCGCGCGGCTTCTCGCCTGGCTCACGTTGTTCAAGAGTTCGACCATCTCGGTGGCCTTGGCATGTTCGAGATAGAGGACGTGCACATCGCCTTCGATGGGTCGCTCGATGTCCAGCTGGTCAATGACGGCCTGCAACAGGCGAAACTCGGCATCAGGCGCGTTGATGATCAGTGCGTTGAGCGCATCATCCCCCTGTACGGACAGTTTGCTCTGATTGTTCGCGCCATCCCCGCCGTCGCCCTGCAGCGCGCCCGCCAGATTGGCCAGCACGCCGGCCAACACGCCGGCCTGCGCGAATTTGAGGTAAACCACGTGAACGCTGGAACGCCGGTCGGGTACATCAATGCGCTCGATGATGTCTATCAACCTGCGAATATTCGACGCGGTGTCGGTCAACACCAGGGTATTGGTCGGTGCATGGGCCGCGAAATGGCTGGTGGGC
>CAMYOI010000161.1 GCA_947259955.1 uncultured Gammaproteobacteria bacterium | reverse complement strand
ATCGCGCATTGCCTTCATTTAACGAGCCAGCAAAAACCGAGATGTAACAGCCATAGCAATGGCGCATCGAGCGTACGCGCACTTCACCACCAGCCCCACCAGAGGCTAACCTGGGATCGCGCTCGTCCCTGGCGATGACGCGCATTTCCGACGTTGGAACATTACGCTCGCTAATCACATCCCCCACAGTAGTGTGCAAATGCGGTGTTTAGGTCGAATCAGGTCGCCAAGCGTGTAACCGTCGGCTACCGCGAGAAGCGCGTTCAGCGTCTGTTTTAGCGCTCGTTGTAGAATACATGCGGGCTCGATTACACCGGACCCTTTCTCGTCAGATTGTGGAACTGAAAGATGAAAACAATCTTCTCCAGCCGCAGTTCAACGGATGTTGACTTCAACGGTTCGCCTGAATATTTTATTTTTACGACCACCTCGAGCACCGGATCAAGCGGGGGTGATCAACCAGGAAGCTGTCCTTCAACAAGCCTCCGGTAACTCCGGAGTTAAGTATTCCCGGCTTGTCGTTCATAAGCCCCTCAAGAACCTTATACAGTTCAGCTTCCGGAGCCCCTGAAGTTTCTTATTACTGCTGCCATGCCCTGCGTATTACTTTTGTAGTGTATGCCGTTATCCACAGGCCGAGCCGGCGTTAGTAAGCTAATTAGGTACTTGTGTGTGGCATTTTCAAAAACAAGAAAATGAGCTTCCTGCGGTTTATCGTTACCCTCGATATTTGCGCTAAATCCGATGGCCTTGGCACCGCCAAAGCCCGCTCCTGAAATGCCAACATCCTGGCGTTGCCAAATGGGCTTATGCAGCCGGTAACCCATTTCGTATATAAGCATCGACTCTATACCTATTAGATGCTCTTCCCAGCGAGGCATATCTGCAGGTGGGTTGCTGAGGTCAAATGAGAGCACACGTAAAACACCAATTAAATCCTTTTCGACTATCAGCATCATTTGACAACCACGTATGATTGTCTCCTCAGTTTGTATCGGCACATTAATCCAGCCATCCGGTGGTGATACCTTTAGTTTTTCAACCTCGCAGACCGGCGTGATTTGGTCTGCGAAATCAATAGTTTCATCATCCTGAGCTGCATGAGCCACCGTAGATAAATGTAAGCCGAAGCAAGCGATTGCAATCCTCCACATAGTATTAATCTACTCGAAAGTTGTTAAAAGTGCTTACAAAGTATAGTAAACCACCTGGCCCCAATTTTGACCTTGTGCGCTTGGCGGTGCTTGGCTGTCTATTGTATGGACCTGCCTCAGCTGTGCCTCGCACACCTTCCTTTTGCGCGAGGCGCTGCAATAACGGTTTGTTGACTACTGGGGCTTCGATACCGGCGATGATCTTCAATCTTGGATATGTTGCCGGAGGAATTTAAATTTAGTAATTCGCGAAAGTCTGCTTCGCGCAAATACTGTTGAAAAACTTAAAATTTTTCCAAGCGGCAAATTTATTTCCGCTGTAACAAGTCTTAATTTTTCATACACATGGGGTGGCCTAAAACCAACGTTCTGTCTCTATAGAGTCGCTGGTGAGCTTACACTTTCACCACCGTGAGAACTTCAGAAGCTTTCAAGTCTCTCCAGAAAAACAGCTCTCATATATTTTCGACTTTTTCAACAGTATTAGTATTAAGCGGTCGACTACTCTAGACCTGAAGCCCAAATATTGAACTCAAAATACAAACTTCTGCTACTCAATCTTGGTTTTCTTTAGTGCCAACAGTCGCTTGCGAATCTCTTCTTTGAACTGCCTCGTTTTTAGGTCGCCTTCAGCGGTCCTTTGAACCAGCAGAATCCGCTCCGATGCGTAGTTGAATGGCATCGTAGGTGAATTAATCTCACGAATGGGGATCCAACTCGCCGGCAGCGGTTGAGCTTTTTAAATACCTGTTCGTTGATGTTACCGGGTTCGGTTATATCTTCCCAGTGGATCAGATTGAACGCGTCTTTGAAAGCCTTTTCCTTGTTGTTGAAACATACTGAAAACTAGTCGGAAGCGACCAACTGTAACCAGCGACATTCGCGTATAGAATTGCGGAAAGCACCGGGGAGACAGTCTCCCATTGAGCGGTGCCTTTTCCGATTTGTGTTTAGAAAATACTACGGCGAAACTTCACGTGAAGCGAGCGAACGTCGGCTCCTTTTGGCCGGTTGCTGTCCGTGCATTGCCGCAAATTTTGCACTTCAAAAATAGATTTACCGGCAGTTAAGAGATTGATGGCGGACCGTTGAAATTCAAGTATTAGTAAGAAATTTCTGCGAGAATGTACTGGCGGTTTCGGCCAAGAGTAGCCGGAAGCAGGGGACGGAATGAAGTTGTAAGTTAATGTATGCTCCATTTTTACCATTCGAAGAAGCCATAAAGCTTCAACCTGGATCATTTTAATGCCTTCGTCCCACCACCCTTTGTCTGGATGGCTAGCTGCGTTCGGTGTGCTCCTGATCTGGTCGGGCTGGGTCGTAATTTCGCGTCTGGGAGTGGTACAGACCCTAACTATTTACGACATGGTTGCGCTGCGCTTTCTGGTCGCCGTAATCGCTGTTTCGCCCTTTATTGTGTCTTACTGGCCTCGAAACCTGTGCTGGTGGAAAATATTTTTATTGGGTTGCGGTCCTGGAGTCCCATATCTCCTGTTTGCCTTTACGGGTATGAGGTTTGCACCGGCCAGTCATGCCGGCATTTTGATGAACGGCTCCTTACCGGTTTTTGCCGCACTTATAGGCTGGTTGTGGCTTGGCGATCGGCTGGGTAACCGAACCGTCATTGGCCTGGCAGTCATCCTATCCGGCTGTGTGATGATCGGACTGGATCGGAGTTCAGGAGGAACAACTCCAGATGCCTGGATTGGACACCTATTCTTTCTGAGCGCCGCCTGCATCCTTGCGGCTTACATGGTCGCTACTAAATTCTGGCAGCTCACTCCTCTGCAGGCCATGGTCGCGATTCCCACGGCCAACTTAGTCTGGTTTGGACCGGTTTATCTCGCGTTTCTGCCCAGCGCAATCGATCAGGCGCCCTGGTCAGAGATCTTATTGCAGGGGATCTACCAGGGGCTGGGCCCAAGTATTCTGGGAGTGTTGTTTTTCACCCTAGCTATTCGATTCATCGGACCTACGCCAACTGCAGCAGTTATGGCTGGAGTACCCGGGATCGCCACTTTGCTGGCAATACCAGTTTTGGGCGAATGGCCAAGTAAGCTGGCGTGGGTTGGGCTTGCCGTTGTAACCGCCGGCATTCTCCTGATTACGCTCCGACAGCGTCCCCGGACCCTTGATCAGGACAAAGCCTGAGTCAGCCATCACATCAGAAAATCGTAATCCTGAGTGTGGAAGCAGTAGTCGCTTCGCGGCCAGAGCCGACCCGGGGTGCTACGGTTGGCTGCTCGTTGCGGACCTTAGCGGAGTTGACCATCATTTAGGAGCGGGACTGGGATGTCCTGTACAACGGCCAGGAAAAAGCGATACGGGCCCCTTCAGCTGGTGCACCAACGGCGTTTAAATCCTAACTACCAGCTTACTAAAATGCCCGGCGGCGCGCATCGCGTGAAAGCCAGAGCGTGCATCTTCGAAATCAAACACTTGGTCGATAACCGGATGTATCTGGTTCAGGGTAAACGCCGCGTTCATGTCTTCGAACATCCGTCGGTTTCCAACATAGACCCCTTGCAGGCGTATTGATTTTCGCATGACTGTAGTGGGGTTAATCATCCCGCTCGTTAGCACTCCGATCAAACTGATGGTCCCGCCAATCCGGGTCGCCTCCATTGTCTTTTCTAGAGTGCCGCCACCGCCTGTTTCGATCGTCACATCGACACCGCTACCATTGGTTATTTCGAGGACCTGTGCTTCCCAATTAGGGTTCTGGCGATAATTGATCAACTCATCTGCGCCAAGGTCCTTGGCCCGCTCTAGTTTTTCGTCACTAGATGAAGTGATTATCGCCCGAGCGCCCATCATTTTTGCAATCTGCAAGCCGACGATTGACACACCGCCGGTGCCAAGAAGTAGCGCCGTATGTCCGGGTTTCAGTCCGCCCTGTTCAACCAGGCAGTTCCAGGCCGTCAACCCGGCACAAGGCAGCGTCGACGCTTCCTCAAAAGACATATGGGCTGGAATGTGCACCGTGCCAGCCTCGCGCAAAACCACTTTTTCGGCGAGGATACCGTCGATGGCACCACCCATTGCGCTCGCCATGGCTTCGGCTGATATGCGTCCATCAGGCCAGTTCTGGAAGAAACATCCGGCAACACGGTCGCCGGTTTTAAATCGGGTGACGCCAGCACCAACACTGATCACCTCGCCGGCACCATCGGAGTTCGGGATGCACGGGAAGTTAATGCCACGCGGGATTGGGTCTTCGATGGTTGAAAGATCGCGATAATTGATTGAGGACGCACGAACATCAACCAGTATTTCACCCGTCCCCGGTTGCGGTGATTGCCTTTCGTTGAGCGCAAGCGCATCCACACCACCGTCTGATACTATTTCGTAAGCACGCATTCGAAATCTCCTAAAACCTTGTGCCGAAATCAAGCTGGACAAACCGTCCAGTGATTGTCGGATTGATGCAAAGGAATAACAGGATTGCCGCGACATCTTCAGCGGCGCCCAGCTTGTTGGTCCGAGTGAAGACCAAGCCCAGGCAAAGATGGACAAGTCAGCGACGGGAGAGGTCGACCCCCTTTGCAAACTGTACTTTTGATAATCAGCTCCAAATAGGCATATTCAACAGCAACATCAATAAGCTATAAATCAATCACGACCGGTCTGGTGCAATATGCGGGCTAGTTCCGGTCCAGAATACCCGTCATTGCGAGCGTACCTAAGCAATCCAGTGAAAAAAATTGTTTTAATTCGGCGCTGGATTGCCGCGCCCTGCCACGCTTTGCTCGCAGCTTCGGTGGGTGACGGTGGCCACTTCAGCAAGGGCCGTTAAATGGCGGCTTCCCTCGGCCAAAGGATCTGGCAGGAGAGCGCAAAAAATATGGAGAAAAAGCGATCCGAAACTTACGGGCCCTATGAATATGCGTTTCTCGGTATCGAGTTAGTACACCGCTTAGACCCCGATGACATAACGCAGGTGAAGGTTTATCTGAAAAAGGCTCTGGAGTTAGATTCAGATTTAGCCACCGGTCATATGGGGCTGGGCTTTCGTTAACTGATGGATTTCGCGTTTTGGGACGACCCGACGGGGCAGGCCTAGGACAAAGCCTTACGAGCATGCAAGAAAACTAGAACATCGGTGCCATCAAGGCCATCATCGACCGTCTGACGGGACGTTGACCAGCGATGCCGGAGGTCAGTCCGAACGCTTCATGACGTAGCGCCCGGGTGCCGGCTCAATGGGCTTGTATTTAGCGTTACCTAACCTCTTAGGCGCATTTTTCAGGGAACCGCCGTGTGCCTTTAGCCATTTATCCCAATGTGGCCACCAACTGCCTGGGACTTGCTCGGCGGTTTCCAGCCAGTGTTGCGGATTTTCGTCGCGGTTGCCGTTGATCCAGTAATGGCGTTTGTTCTTTGACGGCGGATTGATGACCCCGGCGATATGACCGCTGGCGCCGAGCACGAATTCCACGGGCCCAGGGAACAATTTCAAGGTTTTAAAGGTTGCCACCCATGGCGCGATGTGGTCTTCAAGGGTGGACACGAAATAGCAAGGTGTATCAATTTTGCGCAAGTCGATCTTCTCTGCGCAAAAAGTCAGCGCGTCGGCCTGTATGAGCTTGTTCTCCAGATACATGTCCTCAATGTAGGATACATACAAGTTGGCCGACAGGTTGGTGGGGTCGCTGTTCCAGTAGAGCACGTCGAACGGCGCCGGTTGGCGACCTTTAAGGTAGTTGTTGACCACATAGGACCAGATAAGATCATTGGCGCGCAACAGGGAAAATATCAATGCCAGGTCCTTTCCGGGCAGCATTCCGGTTTGTTTCACGTATTGCTCACGCTGTGCGACCTGGGCTTCATCGATAAATACGCCCAGCTCACCCGGATCGGAAAAATCAAGCAACGTAGTGAGAAAAGTAGCGGACCCGACGACCACGTTCTTGCGGGCTTGCAATACTGCCAGCGCGCTCGCCAGCAACGTACCGCCCACACACCACGCCACGGTATTGATCTGCCTGGCACGGGTTATGGTTTTCGCAACCTCGAATGCCTTGAACACACCGGCTTCGATATAATCATCCCACACAAGTTCGCTATGATCCCTGTCTGGGTTGACCCAGGAAATCATGAAAACCGTGTTTCCCTGGTCCAGGGCGTAGCGTACAAACGAGTTTTCCGGCTGCAGATCGAGAATATAAAACTTGTTGATAAAGGGGGGAACAATGACCACAGGTCGATTCGAGACTTTCTCTGTGGTCGGTTGATATTGAATCAACTGCAGTAGTTCGTTCTCGAATACAATGGCGCCCGGCGTTGTGGCGATATTCACGCCCAACTCAAACGCCGATTCATCGGTCATACTGATGCGGCCTTTGTCGATGTCTCCAAGCAGATTATTTAACCCGTCTACCAGGCTTTGCCCGTTAGTTTCGATCGCGTGCTGTATGACCTCCGGGTTCGTTGCGGCGAAGTTACTGGGCGACAAGACATCGACGAATTGGCGGGTAAAGAACCTGAGTTTTTTCTTCTCATGCTCGTCGAGACGGGCGTTATCGGCAATCTCCAGCAACATACTGGATGCCAGCAAATAAGATTGCTTGAGATAATTAAACACCGGATTCTCACGCCACTCATTGCCTGCGAAGCGACGGTCTCCACCCTGCGGTGCGATCTCGTGTCCAGCATCCGCCTCCTGTAATCCGAATACACTCAACCACAAGTTCATCTGATCGCGTTGATACTTCGCCGCCATCTCCAACCACTTTTGTGGACTTTGTAACGACTGCAGGGATAAATCACTCCACGCCTGCATAAATTCTTTGCCCATTTCCTGTAGCACGGTGCCCGGTGCACCCCGCGTCCATTCGGTCATGCGTTGGGCATAGGCGTCAAGGAGTTCCTGCGGGTTGTTAATAACCTGACGATCCTGCATCGCGAGACCTCATATTTTGATTTGGTTGTTGTTCGCAATATTGTAGCTTACGGGATCTGAATTCCAGACGGGCGTGGTGCAACCGCCAAGATCAAGGTCGACACTATTAAATCGGCAATACAAAATAGTGTGTTCTAGGCAGCATAAGATATCTTCCGATATTCGAAGCACTTTTCTACTTTAATCTTGATTGGTACGCTGTCCCCGGAATTCACGGAGCTTCGATAGTGGCTCAACCAGCGTCGGAAAAATTATTCCGATCATGACAGCTTTGATCAACGGTGTCCGAGCAGGCATGTTTGCCGACCTATCGTTATCAACGTACATTTCATATTACTCCCGTGGTAGAAGTATGAGAAAGGCGCGGAACCCCTCTAGCAGAGGCTCGCCGCTGCTGTGGGGTCCGGTGCTCCGTACGATAGCGC
This sequence comes from uncultured Gammaproteobacteria bacterium, assembly GCA_947259955.1. Classification (GTDB taxonomy): domain Bacteria; phylum Pseudomonadota; class Gammaproteobacteria; order Arenicellales; family JAANXG01; genus JAHEKE01. The sequence goes on along the minus strand of CAMYOI010000161.1, from coordinate 5,359 downwards.
TACCTAAATCGGGATCGAGCCCGACTCCAGGATATTTTCGATTCCCCAAACAGTCCGAACCTTGGATTTCCGTCACACAACTGAGGCTTTGTATCTTCTATACATCGCATGAAGGCTCGGCGAATTCCAGCAACGGGTCGCCTGTTTCCACCGTTTCCCCGGGGCTCGCTGAGACCTTCCCGACGAGGCCCTCCCTCGGCGCGGCGACGGCACTTTCCATCTTCATGGATTCGATCCGTACGAGTTCCTGACCGCGGCGCACGTAGCTTCCTTCCTCTACGTTCACTGCCACCACCAGCCCCGGCATGGGGCAACGTAGGACGTTTTCCTCTGCCTTCTTCTTGAGCGGCGGCATGTGCGCGGCAAGTTCCCATTCACGAGGGGCATAGATCTCGAAGGTACGCACGATGCCGCAGTATGCGGCCTGAATGTGATGTTCCTGATAGCGGGCCCGGAACATATGGTAACGGCCGTTGATCTTGAGCTTCAACCGGCGCCGGTAGAACTCGAACGGCGGCGTCACCACTTCATACTCGGTGCCGTCCACCCCCATACGCCACTTCTGCGGCTCTCCGGTGCCCTCAACCCGGGCGTGAAAGACACCGTCGGAGACTTGTATGACGTAGTCGTAGTACCTGCGCGCCACCGGCTTGCCGCCCACCTGGGTCGCCATAGGCTTCAGCGAGTCGCGAACCAGACTCTGCCGGAAGTGATAGATAGTTGTGACAGCGAGCACCATGTAGTGTAGGTGCTCCCGCAGCGGCGGTTCCTTGGGAATGCCGCCTTCGAAGTACTCCTCGATAAAGAGCGTGGACAGGTCACCCTCCGCGAAGGCGGGATGCGCAACGATGGAGTTGGCAAAGTCGATGTTGGTCGTGATACCGGCAATGTGGTAACCATTCAGCGCTTGGATCAATGACTCCCGGGCTTGTTCGCGGTTTTCACCGTACGCGATGACCTTGGCCAGCAGGGAATCGTAATGGATGGTGACGACACTGCCCGCGGCCACCCCATCGTCCACCCGGATATTGCGACCCTTTGGCAGGGCGTATCGGGTAATCATCCCGGTAGTCGGAAAAAAGTCACGGGACGGGTCCTCAGCACAGATCCGGGCCTCAATGGCCCAGCCTTGAAGGCGAACGTCTCTCTGCTTCAGGGGCAATGACTCTCCGTTCGCCACGCGCAATTGAAGTTCTACCAGGTCCACCCCGGTAACCCACTCCGTAACCGTATGTTCAACCTGCAACCGTGTATTCATCTCCAGGAAGTAGAAGCGTCGATCTTCATCCAGAATAAACTCTACGGTTCCGGCGTTGGTGTATCCGGCTTCCCTGGATAGAGTGCAGGCGATTTGTCCCATCTCTTGACGCAGTCCATCGTCGAGAGATACAGATGGGCACTCCTCGATGACCTTTTGGTAACGGCGCTGCACCGAGCATTCCCGCTCACCCAGAAACAGGACGTTTCCGTGCTGATCGGCGATGATCTGGATTTCGATATGGCGCGGCCGCGCGACAAAACGCTCAATGAAGATCCGGTCGTCGGCGAAGCTTTTCCGGGTCTCATCCTGGCAAGCCACCAGCGCGTTAGGGAGTTCTTCAGCGTCGTTCACAATGCGCATACCGCGACCGCCCCCCCCGGCGGCGGGTTTAAGCAGCAGTGGATAACCGATCTGCTCGGCAACGCTTCGTGCCTCATCCAGGTCCGAGAGCGCCTCGTGATGCCCGGGAACCACAGGTACCCCGACGCGTAGGGCCAGAGCCTTGGAAGCCATCTTGTCCCCGAGCGTGGCAATGGCCTCAGCCGGAGGCCCAATGAACACAATGCCCGCGCTCGTGGCCAAACGCGCGAATTCCGCGTTCTCGGACAAAAAGCCGTAACCCGGATGGATGGCCTGGCAGTCGTGACTTAACGTCGCTTCGATGATCTTTTCTTTGACCAGATAGGACTGCGAGGCCGGCGCCGGACCAAGATAAACAGCCTCGTCCGCCTCACGCACATGCGGTGAGCGGAAATCGACGTCAGAGTAGACGGCTACCGTTCCTACGCCCAGCTTCCGGCAGGTGCGGATTACCCGAAGCGCAATCTCTCCTCGGTTGGCAATCAGGATCTTGTCGAACATGGGTGCACCTCAGAGCGGGATGTTGCCGTGTCTGCGCTTCGGCCGAGTGGTGTCTTTGTCTTCCAGGAACTGCAAAGCACGGATAAGCCGTCCGCGCGTGTCCCGGGGGAAAATGACATCGTCGATGTAGCCCCGCTTGGCGGCGAGGAACGGGTTAACAAACGTCTTACGGTATTCCTCCTCCTTTTCCGCCAGCGTTGCCGCGGGATCAGAGGAGGATAGGATCTCGCGCCGATAGATCACCTCGGCGGCGCCGCGCGGTCCCAGCACCGCAATCTCCGCCGTGGGCCAGGCATAATGCATGTCGGCGCCGATGTGCTTGGAGTTCATCACCACGTGAGCCCCGCCGTAGGACTTGCGCACCGTGACCGTGATCCGGGGTACCGCGGCCTCGGTGAAGGCGTAGAGAAGCTTCGCGCCATGGCGGATGATGCCCCCATGTTCCTGCTCCGGGCCCGGCATGAAGCCTGGGACATCCACCAGGCAAACGAGTGGAATATTAAAGGCGTCGCAGAAGCGGACGAACCGCGCACCCTTCACCGAAGCGTTGTTGTCGAGCACACCGGCCAGCACCGCGGGTTGGTTGGCTATGAGCCCGACGGTCCCACCTCCCAGGCGGCCGAAACCGACCACGAGGTTGCGGGCAAATTGGGCATGCACCTCGAGAAACTCCTCGCCGTCGAGAATGCTGTTGATGAGTACCCGCATGTCATATGCCTGGTTGGGATCGGCCGGTACCAGGTAGTCCAATGCAGGATCGGTTCGATCCAGTGGATCGCGCAGATCCAGGATGGGCGGTCGCTGGCGGTTGTTGGACGGCAGATAGTTGATGAGCCGACGGACCTCGCGCAGCAAGAGTATGTCGTTGGGCATTACGAAGTGGGCGACGCCGCTCTTTGTGGTATGGACCGAGGCCCCGCCCAGTTCTTCGGCGCTGATGTCTTTGTGGATTACGCTTTTCACCACGTTTGGGCCGGTAACGAACATATAGGAGGATTCCTCCACCATGAAAACGAAGTCTGTCATGGAGGGACTGTAGACCGCGCCGCCAGCACAAGGGCCCATGATGCAGGAGATCTGAGGCACGACGCCGCTTGCGTTCACATTCCGCGCGAAGATCTCGCCGTACGCGGCAAGCGCATCAATTCCCTCCTGGATGCGAGCGCCACCGGAATCATTCAGTCCGATCACCGGTGTTCCTACTCGGACCGCGTGATCCATGGCCTTGCGGATCTTCTCTGAGTGGGCTTCTCCCAAGGAACCGCCGAGGACGGTAAAGTCCTGGCTGAAGATGCAGACCTCTCGGCCGTCGATTGTGCCGTGACCGCTGAGAACCCCGTCGCTGAGATACTCCCTACCCCCGCCCAGATGTCCGCCTCGGCTGGACTTGAGGGTGTCGAATTCCTCCAAAGAATCCTCATCGAGCAATAGATCCACCCGTTCCCGGGCGGACAGCTTGTGTTTGCCGTGCTGGCCCTCGATCCGCTCGACGCCGCCACCCAGGCGGGCCTCGTCACGCATCTGCTGCAAGGTCCGCAGGTTGTCTTGGGGTGGCCACTCACCGGCGTCCCGATTCTGCACTTGGTTTGGTGTGGCCGGGTCCTTAGTTGTACCCATCTTGAAATCCGCTTGCCATGTCAGTCCCCTCGTCTGTCGTATTGTTCACAATGACGTTGGCCCGAAGTCTCAGACCTCGGCGGTGATATCAGTCCGTCTATCGCGGTTCACGTCAATACACTACGACGCTCATTATTATACTATACCGATCTTACAGAAAATCGAATCAGCAATGGTAGGCACTCCACTAAGACACGCAGGCGGACCTGGTATAATGTCTCATTGTCTCATGCCCCGGGCGGGGCAATGATGGGGTGCCGCTGAAGGTTGATCGATTCATCGAAGCGCTGCCTGGGTTTATCTTTGCGTGGGTGTCGACTACTTCAGTCGATCTCCACCCGAATAGGTTGAATCTCCTTATATATGATTATCAACGGCTTCTTCTTGCTGAAGGTGATGATCCGTGTTCCTGGCGTATAGCAGAAATGGCTGGTAAGACAAAGGTGGACGTCCTCCTCGGTGTTGATGAATTCCTTGAAACTCGCTAATCCCCGCCTATCTTCCTCAAGCGTCATGGGAATGCGATAATTATCCAGTCTGATTTCGAATTCTTGGATGCTGACTAAAGGGATGCGATTGGGTCTTCCCAGAAGTTCACGAAAGAACACCCGTTTCAGCTGCGGGGATAAAGTAAAACCAATCTTCGAATCCCCGAACAGCCAGTTGATCTCTTTGTTTTCGTCGTAGTTTGCATCGTGTTCACCGAAGGCGACGCACCAACCAGCGTAGTACGCAGAATAACGTTTAATCTGGCAGCTATATCTCATGCTGGTAAAACACCATATAGAGAAAATACCCAGGTCGCCGAACGCTTGAGCCGTGGTTCCAGGCGTCTTTCAATACTGAATTTTATTCATCGCCTATCGTCGAATCCTGGCTCTCCCACTTACTCATTAATGTACTTCTCGATCATCGAGTACGAAATACTCCCCGAGCTTACAGCCACGTCACCCCTGTTCGATAGTGTACACCTGTCTTAGTCTGAAATGGGTCGTGTCCTGTTTGATGCAGTTCACAAAATCTAACCGCTGGTTGTCACAATCGAAGGGGCGGTCACCCCGAGTAAGCGGACCGTCAAATCGGATATATAAAACTCGGCAGCAAGCTACCGAGTTTTAGAACAAACCCAACTGTTTTGATTTGTTTTCACTCTTGTCGAGTTCTGTAAGTTGATTTTGAACATACTCCCGTATCGTCTCTTCATTCGCATTGCCTATCGACTCGACAAAATAACTTTGGGTCCACAACCTACCTCCACAAAAGTACTTCTGCTTAATCTCCGGAAACCGACGGAAAAATTCCCTCGCCGATATACTCTTAATCACCCTCATAATCTCACTCGGCGCCCTACTCGGCTCGCCTCTGACAACCATATGAAGATGATCTTCCGGTATCTCCAACTCCAATACCTCAATATCGTAGTCGTACCCAATCTTCTCTATGATCCCCTTCAGCGTCTCCCGATACGGCTCGCTGAACACCTTATGTCTATATTTCGGTATCCATACAAAGTGGTACATTAACCGATATACATGATGCGAATTTCTCTGCAGTTCCATAGCTGGGATAGCTCACAATGGAAAACTCCATTGTGCACTATCCAGCTCGGGGGCAAGCCCC
>CAMYOI010000160.1 GCA_947259955.1 uncultured Gammaproteobacteria bacterium | reverse complement strand
GTAAATCGCCATTTCTACGGTGTTTCGTAGGCGCTTGATGCGCTCCTTGTTCTGCCCCCAATCGGCAAGCCCTTTCTGCCACATGCGGGCCTGGTCAGCGGCAAACTCCGCTGTGCTGCGACCGGCGTCTGAGGCCGACCTGGGATCCACCCAGGGCTCGAAATCCTCCGGCAGAAGCTCGGGGAAGCTCAACAGTATATTTCCCAGGTCACCCTTGGGGTCGATGGCGATCACAGGGATCTTGTCTAAGGCCGCTTCCTCCAGAAGGCCGATGCCCAGCCCGGTCTTGCCACTGCCGGTCATGCCGATGATGACCGCGTGGGTAGTCAGGTCCTTGGCATCGTATAAAACGACGTCGTCGCGCAGTTCGCCCCGGTCCGGATCCCAGGATTTACCCAGGTAGAATTTGCCGAGTTTCTCGAAGTCTTCCATTGTCGTTTCCCTGTGTTAACGCGGTCAATCTATGCGAAATTAGCAGCGCGATCGCGAACTCTCAGAAGCGTTTGGATCGTGTCGGTGGGATATCGAAGACACAGGTGCCTGACACCTATATGGATGTCTGGGAACCGGCCGTGCAGGCTTCAGATCAATAGGACACCGCGGGTTTCAGTTTTTTGGCCTGGGTGATCCAGTTGGAAACCATTTTCTCACTGGGCAGTTGGCGGGCGTATGACCTTTTCCTGCTGACATTTGCTTTTTGCAGGGCTTGATGAAGGTTTTTCGCATTTCGGTTGCGCAACTCCTTTACCGTGTCTACACCCGCGGCCTCGAGCAATTCCGCGTACTGTGTAGCGACGCCTTTGATCCGGAACAGGTCAGCCATATTGACGCAACGCAGTACGATGGCCTCGCTTATTCCCGCGGCCGCAGCGATCTTCTTGCGATTCTTGCGCGTGGCGCCATCAGCCAGCAGCTTTGCCGGATTGCCGCATCCGATTTTCCTCAGCTTGGCGCCGTATTTAGGGCCGATACCCTCGATTGTCTCTATAGATTTGGACATTGTGACCTCCCGGACTTGCGGTATTTATTCTGCTGTTGGCAGCATGAATACTATCGCTTTTTACACCGTGAAGCGATAGTCCGCAGCGCAAGCTTCGGACAACCCTGACGCCCTGTTATTGGCGCTCCGAGGCCGCTTTCTCGACCAGATAATTGGTGAGTTCCATGAGCTCTCTGTGACCACCCGCGGTTGATGCGGTAGCCCTGTATTTGCCGTCGATGATGATTGTCGGCACCCCGGTGGCCTGGAAGCGTTCGAACATCATCTGTGCGTGCTTGGTCTTGGTGTCGACCGCAAAAGAGTCGAAAGCCGCAGCAAAATCGGCTTCGGAGACGCCGTGTTTGTTCAGCAAGTTTCTCAGATCGGACAGTTCCCTGAATGGATTCTTGCGCACATGTATCTCTTGGAACACATCGGCGTGCATCTGGTCGAGAACGCCGAGAGCCTCCAGCGTGTAGTACACCCTGGCATCAAAGATCGTAGACTTTCGAAATATCCCCGGCATTCTCAAATGCTCGGCATTGTCGGGTTTGGTTTTTTCCGCCCACTCGTCGAGCACCGGTTCGAGGGCGAAACAATGGGGACAGTGATACCAGAACAATTCCAGGACCTCTATCTGGTCTCCCGTCTGGACGGGCTGTGCCTGTGCCAGCGTCTGGTAGTGAACCCCCTCTTCGAACTTCTGCGCGTGGGCGAGAGAGGTGTACGCCAGTATCACTGCGCTGACCAGCGATAATACTGTTCGGCCGATTGATGCCGGAACGTTTTCGGGAAATATGGTCATATTGTCTCCTGCGTCCGCTTGAGCGGTGTTCAATAGGTTCTAGTCTGTGACACTCAATGCGTCGATTAGTTTTTGATGGATATTATCAAAACTTCCATTGCTCATGATTACAATCTGGTCACCGTCCCTGGCATCATCTGCGAGCGATTGGACGATCTCCGGAACGGAGTCCGATATGGAAATTTTCCCGTTCGCAATGGATAACAGGTCCCAGCGGGCGTCCCGCGGCCTCAACACGATCGCCTGATCCGCCTTGTCCAGGGATCGCGCCAGCGAATGTCGATGGCCGCCCAGCAGCATGGTATTCGATCTGGGTTCCAGCACGCAGATGATTCGTCGATCGCCGGGTCGCTGCCTGAGCGCGGTCAGGGTCTGGTCAATGGCTGTCGGGTGATGGGCGAAATCGTCGTATACGCTGATACCCCGGATCGTCTTCAGAAGCTGAAGGCGTCGTTGAACCGAAGAAAAAGCGGATACACCCCGGCAGGCATCGCCTGCCGCAACACCAGCATGGCTGACCGCCGCGACGGCTGCCAGGGTATTCGCCATGTTGAATGAACCGATCAGGGGTGATTCCACGGTGCCCTGGAATTCGCCTTGATTGTAAACATCGAATCTGGAGAAGTCTTCGGATTGCGCGTGCGCGGTCCAATCTGCCTTTTCTGTAATGGAGAACCTTTGCAATTGGGACCAGCAGCCGAGGCTGATCACATCTGCGAGGTTGTCGTCGTCCTGGTTCAACAGGATCTGTCCCTTACCAGGCACAATGCGCACGAGGTGGTGAAACTGTTTTTTGATCTCGTCCAGCGTGTCGAATATATCCGCGTGGTCGTATTCCAGGTTGTTGAGGACCAGCGTGTCGGGATGGTAATGAATGAATTTTGATCGTTTGTCGAAGAAAGCGGTATCATATTCGTCGGCCTCGATGACAAAAAATCGCCCGCTTCCCAGTCGGGCCGAGACACCAAAATTTTCAGGCACGCCGCCAATCAGGAATCCGGGCTCGAATCCGGCATGTTCGAGCAGCCAGCACACCAGGCTCGCGGTTGTAGTTTTGCCGTGGGTTCCGGCAATCGCCACCACCCATCGTTCCCGGAGCACTTCCTCGCAGATCCATTGCGGCCCGGACATGTGTCGCTTGTTCCGGTTCAGCACCATTTCCACGCACGGGTTGCCTCTGGACAAAGCGTTGCCGATGACGATGAGTTCGGGATTCCAACTTTCTATTTGCGCCGGGTCGTAGCCGTCGAATAAATCGACACCCAACTGGTGCAATTGGGTGCTCATGGGGGGATACATATTCGCGTCGCAACCGCCGACCTGGTGCCCCAGTTCCGAGGCCAGTCGAGCCAGGCCTCCCATGAACGTGCCGCAAATGCCCAGGATATAGATGCGCATCAAAAGTTAACGTCGATCACCGTTAAAAGTAACATCGACGTGATTAACTGGCTGACGATGGTGTACAGTAAGCCATTGCCAAAACGTGTCTCCAGGGTTTCTCTGAATACATGGGCGTATACCACCCAGATCCACAGCGACAGGCCGAACACCAACATACCGGCCAATCCGCTGCCTGACGATTCCTTATCTGCGGCAAGCAGGCTTACAACCAGCCAGACGAGAATTCGGATGATGGTGCTGACACCAAACATTGCGGTCATTGCCTGTACAAATCGCCCCGAATATCCGCGGATTTTTAGGATCACCCATACCGTCAGGGCAAAAAACGCATGCTCCGCAATCGACATCACGACAATCGAATTTTGTGTCCCCAGGATCCGCGCAAGTTCGGGCGTAGCCGGCTTCAGTGCGAGTATGTAGGAAGCGATCGACGTGACCGCGGTGATGGCAAAAAGGTGATAGGAATACGGAATATCCTGCGGTTTTGCCTTGAGTAGACTGATATCCAGAAAAATTTTGGGGGCGTTCATGCTTGTTCTGCAGAAAAGTAATATCGAATCATAGCAATGCGCAACCGTAAACTACAGCCTGGCGTGACGCCCGCACTGGTACAATGAATTCATGCCCAATCACATCATAGACTCCCCGGATCTTCTTGCGTCGTTCTGCCGGGAGATGGGATCGGCTACATTGATGGCGATCGACACGGAATTCGTTCGCGTCAAGACCTACTACCCCAGATTCTGTCTGATGCAGGTGTCCTCTGGGGGTAACGTGTATTGCATCGACCCGCTGTACGAAAATCCTGATTGGGGATCCTTGGGTGGTGTCTTGTGTGCACCGGAAACGACGACGGTGTTTCACGCCGCGCGGCAGGATATCGAAGTGCTGTACCAAACTTTCGACGATGTCCCCCGCAGGGTCTTCGATACGCAGGTCGCCGCGGCCATGGCCGGGCTCGGAGATCAGATCGGCTACGCAAACCTTGTCGAGATCGTGACGGGCAGGGCCCTGGCGAAGGCGCACACCCGCACTGACTGGTGCCAGCGGCCACTGAGCCGGGATCAGATTACCTATGCAGTTGACGATGTTCGCTACCTGGAAACGATTTTCCACCACCTTGGGTCGGAGTTGGATAAACGTGGCCGATTGGGGTGGGTGTACGAGGAATGCAGGCCGCTTTCCGACGTCGAACTGTACCGTTCAGATCCCGAATCGGCCTACAAGCGTGTCGGGCACGGCGACAAACTCGACCCCGCCGCCCAGTGTGTCCTCAAGGAACTGGCCAACTGGAGAGAGCGGACTTCCCAGCTGATGGATTTGCCCCGGAACTGGGTTGTAAAGGACAAAATACTGGCGTTGATCGCGCAAAATTTGCCGGACAGCCGGGAAAAGCTTGCAAACCTCGAGGGGGTGCCGGAGAAGTTCGCAAGGCGCCACGGGGAGCAATTGGTCCAGCTCGTACGGAAAGTGTTGCGCAAAGGTAGCTACCCGGTGGTATGGCGTAAGAAGCTCCCACTGAGTTCGGAACAACGCGCGCTGCAAAAGCAGATCCTGAATTGCTTGAAGCGGGTGGCGCAGGACAGCGGAATATCACCTGGCTTGTTGGGATCGCGCCACGATGTTGACAGACTCGTCAGGGGCTCCCGCGACGTAAACCTTCTCAGCGGTTGGCGTGCGCAACTGCTCGGGAGTGAGTTGAATAAATTGCTGGGCTAACGCAGTGGCCATCGCTCTGATTACCGGCGGGACCGGGTTCATCGGAAGCCATCTCGCGGAAGCCCTGTTGGCAAGGGGTGAGAAAGTGAGATGCCTCGTCCGGTCTCCCGACAAACTGCGCTGGTTGAGCGGCAGGGATGTTGAAATCGTTACGGGAGATTGTCTGCACCCTCAGAGCCTCGTCGAGGCCGTCAGGGGCGTGGACCATGTTTATCACGCTGCCGGCGTGCTTTGGAGCGCAAATGAAGAGGGATATCTTCGCGGTAATGTTCAGGGGACACGCAATCTGATCGAGGCATGTGACAGGGCCTGTCCGGGCCTGGCGAGGTTTGTGCTGGTATCCAGTCAGGCAGCGGCGGGGCCCGGAACCGGGAGTGGACCCAGAACCGAGTCTGATGCGCCCGCGCCAATCACGACGTATGGCAAAAGCAAACTGCTGGCGGAGCAGGTCGTTTTGGACTACAAAACCCGGATTTCTAGCGTCGTTGTGCGGCCTTGTGCGGTTTATGGGCCACGCGACACGGCTTTTTTGGCCTATTTTCGGATAGTTCATCGAGGATTCCTGATAGAATTCGGCGGTGGCGAGGATCGTATCGTCAGTTTGTGCCACGTAAGCGACGTCGTCGGCGGGATAATCCGGGCGGCGCATGCCGTTTCCACAGCCAGCGGATCGGTTTATTTCCTGGCGGATCCGAAACCTTACCCTTGGCGTGAGGTTGAATCTATAATAGAGAAGGCGATGGGCATCAGGGCAAAGCGGCTACGCATTCCGGTTTGGTTGTTGTACGGGCTGGGAATGCTGGGTCAAGGGTATGGCCGCGCCACAGGAAAATCTGTTATGTTAAACAGGTCGAGAGTTGCTGAAATGACGGCACGCCGATGGGACTGTGATGCCGGCAAGGCAAGGCGTGAACTGAAGTTCGCGCCGGTAATGAATCTAAACGACGGCTTACGTGACGTGGTTCGTTGGTATAAACAAGAACAATGGCTATGACAGACCGGCTATACGCAAAACAGGAATTCATCGAAGAAACACCAGAGATTGGCCAGTCCGACACCCGTCCGACCATTTTTGACAAGTGCCGGAAGTATACGCGTGCCCGTGAGGCGATGGCCGCTGGGGTCTATCCTTACTTTCACCGGATTGATTCCGCCCAGGAACCCGATGTGATCTGTGACGGGAAGCCCATGATCATGATGAGTTCCAATGACTATCTTGGACTGACCAGCCATCCCAAGGTGAAGGAAGCGGCAATCGACGCGGTGCGCAAGTTCGGAACCGGGTGCGCCGGGTCCAGATTTCTCAACGGCACGTTGGCAATGCACGAGGAGATGGAGACGAGACTGGCGACATTCCTTGGCAAGGAGGCGGCGGCGGTGTTTCCGACCGGATTCCAGGCCAACCTCGGGGCGATTTCTGCACTGGTGGGAAAAAGTGAGTACGTGATCATCGATCGTATGAACCACGCCAGCATCTATGACGGGTGCAGGCTCTCCTACGGACAAATCAAAAAATACCAGCACAACGACATGGAGAATCTGGAGCGGATTCTCAAAAGCGTCGATGGACGGGGTGCGCTTATCGTTGTCGACGGCGTGTTCAGCATGGAAGGCGATATCGTGAATCTGCCGGGCGTCGTGGAGCTGTGCAAACGTTATGGTGCCGGGTTGATGGTCGATGATGCACACAGCATTGGCGTCCTCGGCAAGAACGGTTGCGGCACTGGTGAGCACTTCAATATGGTCGATGAAATCGATCTGATCATGGTCACCTACAGCAAATCGTTGGCAACAATCGGAGGATGCATCGCAGCGAGCGAGGAGATGATCCACTATCTTAGGCATCACGCCCGTTCTCTCATGTTTTCTGCCAGCCTGCCGCCGGCCCCGGTGGGCGCCGCGTTGATGGCACTCAATATCATCGAGGAGGAGCCCGAGCGGCGCGAACAACTCTGGGACAACGCCAGCTACTTGAGAAATGGCTATCAAAACCTTGGCTTCGATACCGGTGTCAGTGAGACCCCTGTGGTCCCGGTGGTGGTGGGAGACGAGGAAAAAGTGCTGAAGATGTGGCGGATGTTGTTCGATGCGGGTGTATTCGCCAGCCCCGTCATGTTTCCGGGAGTGCCACCCGGGATGGCCCTGCTCCGAACGAGCTGCATGGCGACCCACACCAAAGATCACCTGGACAAGGTTCTGGAAACATTTGCCAAAGTCGGGCGTCAGCTTGATTTGATTTCCTGACCGGATCAGGCGCCGGACGCAGAATCTTTTCTCACCTGGACTTTCGCGAGAACGGTTTGCCTCGCCAATTACCCTGTATGATGGCTTCTCGAATTCTTACCGAAATCAACCCTGATGCAGGTTAATTTTATCCGCGCCGGTTTACTGTTTTTTCTAGCGACCATGGCGTTCTGCAGTGCGGCGGATGAGAACGACGCCGCCTCCACCGACTTTCGCCCCAGTCTGCTCGAGGACGAGTGGTACAGCGAAGGTTGGGATCAGATTTTCTATTTCGAAGACGGAACATTACTCGTTTCCCAGATAACGATATTGAACATCGGTTTTGGCAGCCACCATGCCGGTGTATTCACCATGCTCGTGGCCCCTGGCGGCAGCAAAACGATCATCAAACAGAGCCGTTCGAACCGGGACTGGGAATTCTCCGAAAGTTCGCTTGATCTGGAGATAGCAAAACACCGCTTGCGCGGCCAACCGCCGGTCTATCGTGTACTGATTCGTCAGAAATCGGATGAGGTAGATGTCACATTCAAATCCATAGCGGCGGCCTGGCCCCTGGGTAGAACGCTGGAAATCGAAGAAGCTTATCAGTATGTGAGCTTCTATGCGCCGCTGGCCGAAGCCGAAGGCCGCTACAAGCTGGGGGCGGGCGATGAGTCAGAAGGCTCGGAATGGAACAAGCTGCAGGGCGGCCGCGGTTTTGCCGTGCGCTATGTAAACTCGACCGGGCTGCACGACCTCATACGCAGTTCAACGCGGATCGTCGACCTGGAGCATTCCGCTCTTAGCCCCGTTATATATACATCCGTGGACGTCGATGGCGGCGTGCAGGTCCATCTTGCGCTGTTCCAGCACGGTCAATTGTTGCACGAAAGCGTAGATTTCGATCTGCAGACAAGGGGCAGGATAGAGACCGCGGACAAGGACACGCGGAACATTCCTGATGGGTTTGCAGTCAATATCGAGGAGGATGAATTCACTCTAACGGGAACCGTCGAAATTGAAAAGTTCCTTGCCCGTGTGGATCCCGTTGATTCATTGAAACCCTTTGTACGGACGATTGTAAAAC
>CAMYOI010000159.1 GCA_947259955.1 uncultured Gammaproteobacteria bacterium | reverse complement strand
CGTTCCTGGCCGAGCATGGCGCGGTTGACGACCACCACGCCCCCTTCGGAGCGATGGTACAGACTCGCATCCAGGTCCGCGTTTTCACCGATTACCGTGCCAGGCGGCACTTGGCACCCATTGTCGAGTATAGTGCGGCTCAATCGCGACCCCCGTCCGACAGTGCAATCCGGCAGCACCAGGACACCGTCAAGATGGCACCCGTTTTCCACTTTGGCGTTTGAAAACAACAGTGAGTTGTTGATCACGGAGTTCTCGACGACGCAGCCGCCGCTTGCCATGGAATCATTCATCCGGCCCTCGCCTTCCGCTCCATGGTGCATGAATTTCGCGGGCGGAAGTTGCGGCTGATAGGTATATATCGGCCATTTCGAATCGTACAAATCGAGCGGTGAATCGGGTTTGGTGAGCTCAAGATTGGCCTCGTAATAAGCATCGATGGTTCCGACATCACGCCAGTAGTCGGCGACGCAGCCGCGACTGTTCAACGGATAGGCCTGCACCTTGTGTCCGTTGCGTACCGCATATGGGACGATGTCATTGCCGAAGTCGTGACTGCTGTCCGGGACGTCCGAGTCGCGATGCAGATGTTCGGCAAGATATTCAGCATTGAAAACATAGATACCCATGCTCACCAGCGCCCGGCTAGCGTCTTGGGGGAGGGGCTTTGGCGCCTCCGGTTTCTCCTCGAATCCGATGATACGTTCGCGGCCGTCTATTTCCATCACGCCGAACCCGCCAGCGCTTTCGATCGGTACCTGATTACAGGCCACCGTCACATCCGCATCGGCCTCCTTGTGCGCGCCAAGCATTTCACCGTAGTCCATCTTGTAGATGTGATCGCCGGCAAGGATCAGAACCAGCTCGGGATCGTGCGACTGGACGATGTCCAGGCTCTGATAAACCGCATCCGCCGTACCCTGATACCAGGAATCATCCTCCAGCCACTGCTGCGCCGGGATGAGTTCGATGAATTCGCCGTGCTCACCGCGCAGGCTGTTCCAGCCCTCCATGATGTGGCGGATGAGGGAGTGAGACTTGTACTGGGTGAGCACGCTGATACGCAGGATGCCGGAGTTCAAACAGTTCGACAGTGTGAAATCGACGATGCGGAACTTCCCGCCAAAAGGCACCGCGGGCTTCGCGCGCCAGTCGGACAACATCTTCAAGCGTGAACCGCGGCCGCCGGCCAGAATCAAGGCCAGGGTCGAGCGGGTAAGACGACTGACAAATCTTGCGCTGGGTGCAGACATATTGCTAATTTGATCAAATAGTTGTAATCAGAACGTGATAAAGTACTGTAGCCACCATTTGTTGGTATCGGTGGCAAAGCTTTTGGCGCTGTAGTTCGCATATTTCAACAGCAGGACGTGCCGTTTCCGGAAGGCACGTTGAACAGAAAAATCCCACTCGTCGCCATAGTTCTGGCCGCCAGATTCAGCACGAAAATCGTGGTAAATGATCGCCGCGGTAGCCTCCAGAAAGGTCACCGTTGCGGCCACGTGCCTGTCATCGACACCCGCGTCCGGTGTAACGAGGAACTTGTCCGCCCAACCCTGAAACTTGTGCAGCGTCGCAAGCGGTGTCCTGAAAGACTTGCCCGCTGCCTGGTCGTCGCCACCCAGCACCTCCCAGCCTGCCAGGAGGGTAAACGCATCGACATCGGCACCAAGCTCCAGAAGATAGTAGTTCGCGGAGTAGTCGTTGGGGTTGTCGCCGTAATCCGATTGCGTCGCATACTCTGCCGCATATCGGATAGACGCATTATCGGCGAAATTTTGTTTGCCTTTCAGTCGCAGTCCGATACTCCTGTTGGAATTGGGCGGGCTGTTTTCCAGGTCCAGTAGATAAGCATAGGCACTCAGCGTGGCAAAATCAAAACCTTTGAATTGCGCATTGACCACGTGTGAATCGCTGTCGAATTCGTCCGGCGGCGGCCCCTCATCGGGTCCGAAGATCCGGTTCACCTGCCAGATATAGCCATAATCCAGCTGCCAGTTGTTCAACTCGCCGGTACCCGCGGTGAAGGCATCGAAAGTCTGTTCGTTTTGACGCCAGGCTACCGCGCCGATGAAACGCTGGTTATCACGATTGATGTGCTGCCTGCCGAGTACGAGCGCCGACTTTCCCGGGGAGAAGTCCACATAGACCCGGTTGACGACCGTGCCGTCCGGGTCGGCGACCACCGGGTACTGTGTGAGTCCGTTGCGGGTGCTGTTGTAGCGCTCACTGCCGATCACCGTCACGTTGTTGAACTCCAGGCCGAATTTCCAGTCCCGGTACGCGGCGGATTCCAGACCGAGCCTGGTTCGCAAGGTGGACGCCCTGGCATTTTCCTCAATGCCGTCCTGGTCTACGTGTTCGTAGCGATAACGAAAACTCAGCGTCGCTTTTCCCTTGCTAATGGCATCGGAAAAGCTCGTGACCTGGTCGCCCGATCCGGAATCCGCAATTGCGTTGCATGTCCAAAGGATTGCAAAAGCCACCGCCGCAAAGACCGAATTGGCTCGTAGCGTCGTTGGAGTTCTCATCAGGATTCCTCCGATCGATACGTCAACCTTTATCCATCCGCAATCAGTTTGACGAAGTCGCCTTCGGTGATGATGCCGACCAGATTGCCGTCCTCGACAACGGGCAGGCAGCCGACCTTGTGCTCTATCATCGTCCTCGCGGCGTCCTTGACCGGAGTGTCCGGCGACGTAGTTATCGGGTCTTCCACCATGGCCTCTTTTACCGGATGAAAGTCCAGCAATTTTTCTTCCAGGCGGGAGCCGTAGCCGAGAGAACGAAGCAGAATTCCCCTAAACAAATCACGCTGCGACATGATCCCGCACAGCTTCCCGTTGGAATCCAGCACCGGCATATGTCGTATACGATCCTGCTTCATGACGTCGTCCGCGATCGAGAGTTTGTCGTTGCGGTCCAGGGTCTTGATGTCTCGACTCATGACGTCGGCTACGAGCAGCGCTTCGTTGGTCATAAACTGTTGATCCTTGTTCGTTCTTGTACAATTCGCAATATACTGCGACTGGTTATAATTTGATTTGATCCATATCATTTTTCGTCCTTACATTTTTCCCTAGACAGTTTGATCAATTGAAAAAAGAAACAAGATACGACATCCTGTTCGAGCCCATTGACATCGGGCCCGTCACCGCGCCAAACCGGTTCTACCAGGTACCGCACTGCTCCGGCATGGGTTTTGGATTGCCACGGACTCTGGCCGCAATGCGCGCCACCAAGGCGGAAGGGGGTTGGGGAGTGGTCAATACGGAGTACTGTTCCATCCACCCGACTTCCGACGATACGCCTAATCCGCACGCCTCGATCTGGGATGATGACGATCTGTCCAACCTCTCCTACCTGGCGGATAGAGTCCACGAACATGGCAGCCTGGCCGGGATCCAGCTCTGGCACGGCGGAAGCTCGACGTCGAATTTGGCGAGTCGAATGCCGCCGTTGGGTGTCGACAGCCTGCCAGCGTCTCGCAATGATCCGGTACAGTCAAAACGAATGACACGACGGGACATAAAGGCATTACGGCGGTGGCAGGTCGATGCGGCGAAGCGGGCAATGCGGGCGGGATTCGACATTGTCTACGTCTATGCCACGCACGGTTATCTGCTGAGTGAATTTCTGAGCCCGGAATACAATACCCGAAGCGACGAATACGGCGGCTGCCTCGAAAACCGCGTTCGCCTGGTACGGGAACTGATCGAAGACACCAAAGCGGCCGTCGGCCACAAGTGCGGCGTTGCAGTTCGTTTCGCCGCCGATTCCGGCGCGTCGATCGACGGCTGCGCAGACGATGACGAGCACCGCGATATGTTGGCCATGCTGGCAGACCTGCCGGACCTCTGGGATATCAACATATTCGACTATTCCAGGGAGATGGGAAACGCCCGCTTTTTCAAGGAAGGCGCGCTCGAATCGCACGTGTCTTATATACGATCCATCACCAGCAAGCCCGTGGTCGGTGTCGGCCGCTTTACCTCCCCGGACACCATGGTGCGCATGTTGAAGCAGGGCGTTCTCGACCTGATCGGTGCCGCAAGACCCTCCATAGCCGATCCGTTTTTACCGAACAAGATCAGGGCGGGGCGTGTGGACGAAATCAGGGAGTGCATCGGCTGCAACGTGTGTTACTCGACCGACTACCACGGGGCTCCGATCCGCTGTACCCAGAACCCCGCAATGGGTGAGGAATGGCGGCGTGGCTGGCACCCCGAGTACGTTCCGCCCAGGGCAACCGATCTGCCCGTTCTCATTGTCGGATCCGGGCCGGCCGGCCTCGAAGCCGCGCATGTTCTGGGTAAACGAGGCTATCCGGTCACACTGGCGGAAAGCAGACAGGCGCCGGGAGGGAGACTTAACCTGGAAAGCCGTCTGCCCGGTTTGTCGGAAATGGCGCGGGTCCGTGATTACAGAATGAACCAGATCTCATCCCTGGCCAATGTCGAGATCTACCCGGACAATCGTCTCACTCCGGGAGACGTCCTCGAATCCGGGTTTTCGCGTGTGATCGTCGCCACAGGATCACGCTGGCGCACGAATGGCATGGGCAGATTTTTCACAAGGCCTGTCGACGGCTACGATATCGAAAATGTTTTCAGCCCGGACGACATCATGCAGGGGGCCGATATCGATGGTCGCGTAGTCGTTTTCGATGATGATCACTACTACATGGCAACGGTATTGGCGGAAAAACTGGCCGGGGAGGGGTGTCATGTCACCTACGTGACTACCGAAGGAAAGGCGGGGGCGTGGAGTACGTTCACTCAGGAACAGGTACGTACCCAGCGGCGCCTGCTCGAATTGGGGGTGGATATCGTGACCAACCACGCGGTGTCAGGTTACAAGCAACAGGTGGCGACGCTTTCGTGCATTTACACCGGCAGAATCAGTGCGATGCCGGCGGATGCGTTCGTCCCGGTAACTTCACGCGAACCGGATGACCATCTCTATATGGCTTTGAAGGCCGGTTCAGACAGCCTCGATACGGCGAAGATCAGTACATTGATCAGGATAGGGGA
Organism: uncultured Gammaproteobacteria bacterium; assembly: GCA_947259955.1. Lineage (GTDB taxonomy): Bacteria > Pseudomonadota > Gammaproteobacteria > Arenicellales > JAANXG01 > JAHEKE01. Next base: position 16,004 of record CAMYOI010000159.1, on the reverse strand, counting down.
TTGCCATAATCCCGGCATCATCGCGAACGCCGTCTATGCCGGCCACCTTGCGGGGCGTTCACTGGATCAACCGAATACCCCGGATGCCGGCTTTCAACGCGACAGGGTGGTCATCGGCTGACGTCTATCCGTTTCGAGCCCACCAGCGATCGACGCTGTCCCTGATCTCCTGACTGTGAAATCGGGCGGCCTTGTTGGACGGCGGCAGAGGCTCGTCGTAAAAGAAAGCGGGCAGTTCGTCGTCCGCCTCGAGTCTGAGGGTTTCCCGGCCGAGCTCCTCGAAGAAGCCCGCATCCAGGTCCGTTCCCACCGCGTTGTTGACGGCCGTTGCGATCAGGTCCAGGTGGGTGTTGGTGACGCCGCGCCCGAAGATACAGAATCCCAGCGAATCGGCGGCGGCCATGACGACCTGGGTTTCCATGCTTGCATCGACCAGTTCATCGGTGGACTTATCGTCCGCTTTCATGCGCGGAACGTTGCCGGCGGTGTGATCGGCACCCTGTGCGGTCATCATCATGGTGATGCCGGTGACTTCGATGACGCGTGGGTCGTAGGCGCTGATCGCCTGTTTTTTTATCACCGGGATGCGCTCCACGCCGAAGTGTTCGCCGACGCGGGCCGTCCCCAGGGCGTACAAGCGGCCCTTGTCGGTCCCGTTGCGAAGTTCCTCCAGCACGTCCAGCATGAAATCGACATCGCCGAATGCGCCAACCCCGCCGTCCATCAGGACGGCGATCATTGCGCCCGCTTCGATGGTGTCGATGCCCAGGTCATTGGCCACCGCGTTAACGCGTGCAAGGTCGTCCGGATCGGACAGGCCGCAGTTCGTCCCCATGAGCCCGATGGTTTCATATTCCACCGGCGACACGACTTCGTTTCCATCCGCATCGGCATAGACGTTGCTGCATTCGATGATGCAGCCCGGCATGCACGCGTGCGCGGTGGTTCCGCCCCGGGCAAGATTCTGCTCCCTGATGAAGTCGCCTCCCATTTTGAACGGACCGTCACCTGATGATTGCTGACCCGCCGTGAAATTTCGAACCGGCAGTCCGCCGATGTAGTTGGTGAAATCGGCCATGGTGGCGGTGCCGAGTTTCTTGTACACGTCAACCAGGTCATCGGCGCGCAGCTTTTTACCATACTCCTTGACGGCGGACATAAATTTCTTGCGGTCGTGCAGCTCGGGCATCTTGTCCATGTCCGCGACAATGGCTTTGACCCTCTTGACGCCCATGACGGCGCCGACGCCGCCGCGTGCCGCAAGGCGGGTGGGGCGGCGGTCGGTATCGCTGATGGCGATGCCGGACAACAACCCCTGATATTCGCCGACCGGCCCACACAGGGCCAGGCTGACTTTTTTTCCATACTTGTCATGGAGCTTTTGCGCGGCTTCCATATTCCCGAGGCCGAGGTACGCATCGGCGGCGTCAAAACTGATCGAACCGTCTTTGGCAAAATGAATGACGACCCATTCGGTTGAGGCGCCGTGAAGGGTAAATCCGGCTATGTGCAGCTGTCCCAACGCTACGCCAAAACTGCCGCCGGCATTGGCTTCCTTGATGCCGCCGGTGAGCGGGCTCTTGCAACCGACGCTCGTCCTGTTGGCGTTGGAAAAGTTAGTGCCGGCAAACGGGCCGACGGAGAAGATCAGTGGATTGTCGCCGGACAATGGATCGACGGTTGCCGCACCGCAATCGACCAGGGTCCGGGCGATGAAACAACGGCCCGTGTCGACCAAGTCCCGGCCGGATTGGGGGGTTTGTTTGACTGTACGGGTATCGAGATCAATATCGAGGTACGTGCGCATTTATTCACTAATCCGGAGGAGTTGCGTGTGGCACGACATGCCATGTCGACGATCCGGCATACGTGCCTTGTTAAAATCTAGTCTTTGTTTAGGGCTTTCAGGGCTGTCAATGATGCTTTCGGTAACGGCTTTCAAGTGCCATCGCGAGAAAAAAGCGGGGAACGCGACGAGCCAAACTTTAACACGGCGACGCATATAACGAGACCGGATAGAGCAATTTTCATGGAAAAAGCTACTTAAAGTAAAATATCATCTGTTATATATTAATCATTAAAACAGTGGGTTACACAATTTCGCACGCATCACACAGGGAAAAACAACGAATTCGACATGTCCCAGGTTCCCGATCACTATTTCAATCAGTCAGCGGTAATTCCAGTACGCAAGCACAATGGTCGCCTCGAAGTGCTGTTGATTAGTTCCCGAAAGCGCAAACGCTGGGTAATCCCAAAAGGCGTAAAAGAACCGGAACTGTCCGGACCGGACTCTGCCGCGAAAGAGGCGCTGGAAGAAGCGGGCATCGAGGGAGACGTCCGGCCGGACGCCCTAGGAACCTATCGTTACGATAAATGGGGAGGCACGTGTACTGTCGATGTATATCTCATGTTCGTCGCCGAGGTGCACGATGAGTGGGAAGAACGATATCGCGACCGTGAATGGGTCGACGTCGCTACGGCGGTTGAGCGCCTGCAGGAACCTGATTTGAAAAAGATCGTTGGTCGTGTGCCGCAAATGTTGGCCTCGAAACATGCGGCGGAGTAGCTCGATCAATACACATCGAACGATGGGCGGTTTCTGCTATTTAACATAATATACATTATGCGCAATTACAGATCGCCGTTCGATAAGTGCCATCGCCCCCGGTTCATCAGCCTTTCAGGCTTTTATTTTTGATTTAGCGCCCTAGAATCTTGACCCTGGTCAAGACGCGGTCAGGTCCTGGACTTCATGCTACGCACCGCGCATTTTTCGATATCAACAAGTTTGACATCACTACGTGACTGCCAACAGTCAGAAATCGCAGTGCATGGCATCGTCACGTCCCAATATTCATCGTCGCGGTATTGCTAACAGACAACACACGGCCGGCAGCGTCCGGTGCAAAAACCAGAGAAACGCACAATCAAAACGGGAGGATTGAGTCGATGATATTGAAACACGTTTGGGGCATCCTCACGGAACCACGAGTCGCCTGGGCCAAGATCCGCGACGACAACCGTTCCGTATTCGAAACCTACATCAGCACGGTTATTCCCCTGGCCCTCATTTCCCCGGTGGCGGGATTCATTGGAACGACCCAGTTTGGCTGGCAGATCGGCGCCAGAGACCCGGTCATGCTGACCTCCGGCAGCGCCCTGCAGATCAGCCTGGCGTACTTTGGCGCAATCCTGGTATCGGTGTTCGCCATTGCCATGATGATCCGCTGGATGTCCGAGACTTACGGGGATCAGAAGCCCCTGGCGCGCTGTCTTGCCCTGGCCGCCTACACCGCTGTACCCCTGTTTCTTATCGGCGTTTTTCAGATCTATCCGGTGCTGTGGGTAAACTTTCTGTTCGGCCTTCCCGCTCTCGCATATACGGTTTACCTGCTGTATTCCGGTGTGCCCATCATGATGGAGATTCCCCAGGAGAAAGGGTTTTTGTTCGCCAGCGCGGTGCTCGCGGTGGGACTGGTGGCGTTGGTCGGGCTGCTTGCGTCAACGGTCGTGTTATGGAGCTATGGGCTGGGACCGGCCTTCATGTCAGGTTGATTTGGAGATAAAACAAGTATGACGAGTTCGGAAACGTACAATTACAAGGTCGTCCGGCAGTTCGCGGTGATGACCGTCGTGTGGGGCGTGGTCGGCATGCTGGTGGGCGTACTCATCGCTGCCCAGATGGCATGGCCGTTGCTCAATTTCGACATTCCCTGGCTGACATTCGGCCGCCTCAGGCCGCTGCACACCAATGCCGTTATATTTGCTTTTGGCGGCAGCGCCCTGTTTGCGACTTCTTACTACGTGGTGCAGAGAACCTGCGGTGTCAGACTGATATCAGACAAACTTGCGGCCTTCACATTCTGGGGCTGGCAACTGATCATTGTGTCCGCCGCCGTTACCCTGCCATTGGGTATCACGACCAGCAAGGAATATGCCGAACTCGAGTGGCCCATCGACATTCTCATCACCGTGGTATGGGTGGCTTACGCGGTGGTGTTTTTTGGTACGATGGTGATCAGGAAGGTTCAGCATATCTACGTCGCCAACTGGTTCTTCGGCGCGTTCATTCTGACCATTGCACTGCTTCACGTCGTCAACAGCGCGGCGCTTCCGGTGTCGATGTGGAAATCTTACTCCGCGTACGCGGGTGTTCAGGACGCCATGGTGCAATGGTGGTACGGGCACAATGCGGTCGGCTTTTTCCTGACCGCCGGATTTTTGGGCATCATGTATTACTTCATTCCCAAGCAGGTCGAGCGCCCGATCTATTCATACCGATTGTCCGTGGTGCATTTCTGGGCCCTCGCATTCACTTATATCTGGGCCGGGCCGCACCATCTGCACTACTCGGCCCTGCCTGACTGGACGCAATCCCTGGGCATGGTTTTTTCCCTGATCCTGCTGGCGCCGTCCTGGGGCGGGATGATCAACGGCATCATGACTCTGTCCGGTGCGTGGGAAAAACTCAGAACCGATCCGATCCTGAAGTTCCTCATCGTCTCCGTATCTTTTTACGGCATGTCGACATTCGAAGGCCCGATGATGTCGATCAAGACGGTCAACGCCCTCTCCCACTACACCGACTGGACCATCGGACACGTCCATTCCGGCGCCCTGGGCTGGGTTGGCTTCATTTCCATCGGCGCCATGTACTACCTGATCCCCAGGCTGTTCAACCGCGAACTGTTCAGCCTGAAGCTGGTCGAAACCCACTTCTGGGTCGCGACCATAGGCATAGTTCTGTACATCACCGCGATGTGGATCTCCGGGATCATGCAGGGTCTGATGTGGCGCGCATTCGATGCCGACGGCACGCTGACCTACAGCTTCGTGGAAAGCGTGCAGGCAATGCACCCCTACTACGTGGTGCGGTTTCTGGGCGGCCTCCTGTATCTGAGCGGCATGTTGATCATGGCTTATAACATTGCCCGCACCATTATGGCGCCGGTTGCGGTCAAACAAGCGGCGCCCAGCGCAGCCTGAGGAGGTCACATGTCACTACAGCAAAAGGCCGAAAAAAATGTCGGATGGCTCATTGTGTTGACCGTTCTTGTGGTCAGTGTCGGTGGAATCGTCCAGATCGTTCCGTTGTTCTTCCAAACCAGCACCACCGAAGCCGTGGCCGGATTGAGGCCCCATTCCCCGCTTCAACTCGTCGGACGGGATGTGTACGTGCGCGAGGGCTGCTATACCTGCCATTCGCAGATGATCCGTCCATTTCGCTCGGAAACGGAACGCTACGGCCACTACTCGGTTGCGGGTGAGTTCGTATACGATCGCCCGTTCCAGTGGGGTTCGAAGCGCACCGGTCCGGATCTGGCTCGTGTCGGCGGCCGCTACAGCGACGATTGGCACCGTGTTCACCTGATCAATCCGCGTGATGTCGTCCCCGAATCGATCATGCCGGGTTATCCATGGCTGCGTGACAACGCCGTGGATGCGAATTCCACGATTCGCAAGATGCTGGTTTTGAGAACCCTGGGTCATCCTTATTCTGAAGAGGATATCCAGGGTGCCCAGACAAGCGTGGCCGGCAAGACCGAAATGGACGCGGTAATCGCGTACCTGCAAAGCCTCGGCACATCGATCAAAACGAGGCGATAGTATTCATGATTGTGTTCCACATCATCTGGACCGTCGCCCTCTTCGTGCTGTTTATCGGCATCATCATCTGGGCCTGGAGTTCGAACAGGAAAAAACGGTTTGACGAGGCCGCTCGCCTCCCCCTTGACGACGATTTACTCGAAAAAACGGATCGAAAAGATGGCTGATTTCGTAAGTGGTTTTTGGAACTGGTTCATTATCATCCCGACGGTAATCGGGATAGTCGCCCTGTTTCCTCTCATCTTCAGCAACCGGGGCACCAAGGTGCCTGGTGAAGAGGCCGAAAAAATGGGCCACGTCTGGGACGGTGATCTCGAGGAATACAATAATCCCCTGCCCGGCTGGTGGTTGAATATGTTCATCATTACGCTGGTGTTTGGGATTGTATACCTCGTGCTCTATCCCGGGCTGGGGAATTTCACCGGCATGTTGGGCTGGTCGTCGAAGGGTCAGTACGAGGCCCAGGTTGAGAAAGCCGAGGCAGATTACGGGCCGCTTTACAAAAAATACGCCGCCGTCAATATCGAGACGCTTGCCAAAAACCCCGACGCTCTGAAGACGGGGGAGCGCCTGTACGCTAACTACTGCTCGGTGTGTCACGGGTCGGATGCCCGCGGGGCGAAAGGCTTTCCGAATCTGCGGGATCAGAATTGGCTCTACGGCGGCTTGCCCGATCAGATCAAGACAAGCATCGTAGCCGGGCGAAATGGTGTCATGCCGCCTTGGGAAGCGGTTATCGGTGCTGACGGAGTGCGAGACGTCACTGAATACGTGTTGAGTCTGAGCGGCCGAGAGCATGGATTTGAGGCGGCAACGAAAGGCAAGGTCCAATTCGACTCGCTTTGCGCCGCTTGCCACGGTGCTGATGGCAAGGGAAATCAAGCCCTTGGTGCACCCAATCTCACCGACCGGATCTGGCAGTACGGCGGTTCGAAAGAATCGATCATCGAAACCATCAACCTCGGGCGTAACGGCCAAATGCCAGCACACAAAGACTTCCTGGGTGAAGATCGGATTCACGTTCTTGCCGCCTATGTCTACAGCCTGTCGCAGGAATACGAAAAAGATTAATTCTTGTGGCAAAGATGTGTTTAATCACGCGCCGGTACCGTTGTGATGGAGACTGAATCACTGGCGAAGTCTGATTACCGGACAACCAGTCAGGTAGCCAAACACAGCAGACACGAGGACCTCGAGCAGGCGCTTTACGAAAAGCGCCAGAAAATCTACCCGCGCCAGGTGCACGGCCTGTTCGCCCGACTCAGGTTGAGCGGCGTCGTCGTGCTCATGGGTATGTATTACCTCACCCCCTGGTTGATGTGGGACGACCGGCAGGCAATTCTGTTCGATCTACCCGGTCGTAAGTTCTATATTTTTGGTCTCATCTTCTGGCCACAGGACCTGATCTACCTTTCCGCTTTGCTTATCCTGGCCGCCTTGTCGCTTTTTTTCTTTACCGCTCTGGCCGGCAGGCTGTGGTGCGGTTATGCGTGCCCGCAGACGGTATGGACTGAAGTGTTTTTATGGATCGAGCGAAAGATCGAGGGCGATCGTATGCGGCAGATCAAGCTCGACAAAGCGCCCTGGAACGGCAGGAAGCTCGCCATCAAAGGGGCGAAACACGGCGCGTGGATTGCGCTCTCTCTTTGGACCGGGTACACGTTCGTAGGCTACTTTACCCCGATCAGAGACCTTGGGGAGAGTCTGCTGACACTGGGGTTAGGTCCCTGGGAGACATTCTGGGTCTTTTTCTACGGATTCGCCACCTATGGCAACGCAGGCTGGCTGCGGGAGCAGGTCTGTATCTACATGTGTCCGTACGCACGCTTTCAAAGCGCCATGTTCGATAAAGACACCCTGATCATTTCCTACGATACGGCCCGCGGGGAACCGCGCGGGTCACGCAAGCGCAGTGTCGACCCGAGGCAGCTGGGTCTTGGCGACTGCATCGACTGCACGATGTGCGTGCAGGTCTGTCCGACCGGCATCGACATCAGGAAAGGTCTGCAATACCAGTGCATCGGCTGTGCGGCCTGTGTCGATGCCTGTGACGATGTCATGGACCGGCTGGGATATGAACCGGGACTGGTACGCTACACCACCGAAAATGCGCTGGACGGCAAGGCGGCGCATGAGAATCCGGCGAGGGCCTGATCGAAAACGTGTACACCCTGCGGATCCTCAACAAAGACAATCAGATGCACAGCTACGTGGTGACGCTGGAGGGTCAGCCCGACATGGAGCTGTTGATCGAGCACCCGGAGGTTACCATCGAAGCCGGAGCGGTGGCGGACGTTACAGCCCGGCTCAGAATAGACCCGGTTGATCTGAAGTCGCGAAGCACCGAAGTACAGTTCAGACTGCATTCCGCAGACGGCAGTATATCGATCGCGGAACCCGCCCGCTTCGTCGGCCCGTTACCATGATCTTGCCATCGAACGGATGAACACGTCGTCGCGTTATTGGTATCAGGAACCCTTGGTGTGGATGCTGCTGGCCATACCCTTGTCCTCTGTCTGCGTCGGCGCTGTAATGCTGTGGCTTGCCATTCACAACGAGGACGGACTCGTGGTGGATGACTATTACAAGCGCGGGCTGCAGATCAACCGCACGCTGGAACGCGACGCCGTGGCCGCCCGCTACGCGCTCAGTTCCGATTTACGTTTTGTCGGTGCAACCGGTCAGATCGTGGCCACGGTCGAGTCCGATCAGGGCTTCACGTATCCCGAAAACGTTACCTTTGGCATTTATCACGCCGTCAAACCCGGGATCGACAAAGAAATCGTCCTGTCACGAATTAGCGACAAGGCATATGCGGGCCCCGCTCCCCAGCTGATCCCTGGGAAATGGTATGCAAGCCTCCACAGTGACGAATGGAGGCTGACCGGCCGCATAGACTGGCCTGCCGATTCCATATCTTTCAATTCCAGCCCGCAACTGCGCTGATGCATGCCGGGTGAGATCACGTTTCTGGCCGCTCTGCTGGTCGGATTTCTCGGCTCCTCCCACTGCCTGGGAATGTGCGGCGGTATCGCGGGCACCCTCGCGGTTTCGACGGACCCTACGGGAAGTTCTTTTTCTGTCGACCGGATCGTCTATCTGATCATCTACAACGTGGGGCGCATCTGCAGCTATGTGCTGGCCGGATTTACCGTTGCAGCCCTCGGGCATCTGGGCTTTGGACTCCTACCCCCCACAGTGGCCCATACACTCGCCATGGGCGTTTCGGCTCTGTTTCTGTTGGCCCTCGGACTGTATCTGGGCGGTTGGTGGTCTTTCCTTCCCTGGCTCGAGGCCCGGGGTAACAAACTCTGGCGCATGATCGAACCACTGGGCAGGCACCTGCTCCCGGTTAAAACCAAGTCCCGGGCGTTTGCCTTCGGGTTGATATGGGGCTGGCTGCCCTGCGGCCTGGTCTACAGCGCGCTTGCGTGGGCGGCGTCAACCGCCGACCCCGCACAGGGGGGGCTGCTCATGCTCGGCTTCGGGCTGGGAACGCTTCCCACGGTATTCTGCATGGGGCTGACCGGCCAGACGCTGCAGCGCCTGCGGCGACATTCCCTGTTCAGGCAGGCTGCCGGTGTTTCGCTGATTCTGTTTGCGGCCGTGATGCTGATCATGGTGGCACTGGACAAGGGCGAGCACTCGCACGCCAGAAATCCAACTCACCTGTCCGATAATTCCCACACCCAGCAAGTCCACTAGCCCGCATTTCTCACCGGGATAAATGCGGGCTAAAGCTCGTCTTGGCGGCGGGGCTGCGTGTCTTGGATATGCGGTGCGGCATCCTCCGGTTCGTCCATCAGAATCCGGTACGCCGGTCCTTCGAGGTCATCGAACTGCCTGCTCTTTACCGCCCACAAGATGGCGGCGACGATAATCCCGACCAGGATCAGCGAAAGCGGCAGCAGAAGGTAGATGATATCCATAGTCAGGCGAACCTGCTCCCCGGCATTGTCCGGGAGTGTGAAGCACCTTGCGGCCCGGAAGCCGACTGGTTTCGTCCAGGCCGGGCAAGACGGAGGGCGTTCAGAACGACTATTAGCGAGCTGAGCGACATGCCGATCACGGCGATCCACGGCGGCACCAGCCCCAGGATCCCCAGAGGCAGTGCCAGGATATTGTAGCCAATCGCCCAGGCGAAATTCTGCAATACGATCATTCGCGTCTGCCTGGCCTGATCGAGCAGCATACCCACATCCGTCAGTCTGCTGTTGACCAGCACGACATCCCCGGTAACGCGGGCCAGGTCGGCACCTGTTCCCATGGCGACACCGACAGCGGCGGCAGACAACAACGGTGCGTCGTTTACACCGTCACCCACAGCCATCACCAGGTCGCCTTCCGATTGATAGTCGTCCAGTTTATCGAGCTTGTCCTGCGGAGTCATCTCGGCGTGATGGTCTTCGACACCGAGCGTGTTCGCGATGCTTGTTACGACCTCGGGTCTATCTCCCGACAGTACCGATACCGCCACGCCGCGCCGTTTGAGATCGCCGACAAGTTCGCGCGCTCCGACTCGAAGTTCGTCCAAGAACAGCAACCGGGCCTTTATTGCGGATTCATCCGCAAGGTAGATCACGGGGCCGGAATGCTCTTCGTCGGATCGAACGCCGCGATCGTCTTGCGCGGCGATTTTGCCGTCCGGCCGAGCGAAACGGTACGATCCCAATCGATATCGTGTGCCAGAAACAACACCGGAGACCCCACCCCCCGCCGTGTACTCGAGACCCTGCGCTACGGCGTATTCCGTATCTTCGATTTGGTTTGCCAGTGCTGTTGCAACGGGATGGCCCGTGTTGGCGACTTCGAGTGCATTGGCAATCGACAACGCGTCTTTCCGGCTCATTTCGCCACGGGTTCGAATATCGACGAGGTCGAGGCTGCCACGAGTCAGCGTCCCTGTTTTATCGAACACGACACGTTTGATTCCGGCCAGTTTTTCCAGGGCGTCCGTATTGAGCAGTATGATGCCGCGTCGCGTCAGCGCACCGACGCTCGCGCTCAGCGCCGCCGGCGTGGCCAGAGACAACGCGCAGGGACAGGCGATAACGAGGACGGCGATAACGGTGGAAACCAACCGTTCGGGGGCGTACATCCAACAGTACGCGGCCACCAGGGCAGATATCACCACCAGACCCACGACGAAGCCGGCTGAGATTCGGTCGACGAGTTTGACCACGGCCGGTTTGGCGGACTGAGCCCGTTCGGCCAGCCTTGCGATGACGCTGATGGTTGAATCGCCGTAGCCGCGTGAGACCCTGATTCTGAAAGGCGCATTGAGATTTACGGAACCGCCGATGACCTCACTCCCGGGCTGCTTGACGATGGGAACCGATTCACCGCTGACGATAGACTCGTCCACACGCGTCTGTCCCTCCAGCACCACGCCGTCAACCGGCACGCTGTCGCCAACGCCGACGACCACGATATCCCCGACATCCAGGCGGGCCAAGGGAACTTTGGTGATAACATCTCCCTCCCCTACCCGGTTGGCCGTGCCTGACATCCTGTTCCGTATGTGCGCCACCGCGTCCAGGCCGCGCTCCCGGGCCGTCAGTTCGAAATACCGGGTAGCCAGAAGCAGAAAAACAAACATCGATATCGCTTCGAAGTAGGTGTCGCCGCGGCCGGTGACGGTCGCTAAAGAACTGGCAAGAAACGCGATGGAGATCCCCAGGGTTACCGGTATATCGATTGTCGCCTGCCAATACTTTACGCCGTGCCAGGCGCCTTCGAAGAACGGCTGTGCACAATAGAACACGACGGGTAACACAAGCAGCATCGAGATCCACTCGAAGAACCGTTCGTAGTTTTCCGCCATCCCCGCAGATCTTCCAAAATAAAGCGCGACGGCTATCATCATGATCTGCATGCCAAGCACGCCGGATATCCCGATCCTGCGTAGCTGCCGGTCCTTGTCCCGTTGAAGGGCAACGGCCGGGGCCCTAAATTCATAAGGATTGGCGTCGAATCCGATGCGGTGAAAAGCCCGCAGGACCGCCTTCAAACTGGTTGCATGTGTATGCCACCGGATCAGCGCCCGCCGGGTAGTGTAATTCACCAGAACGGACGTGATGCCTGGTTCCCTGGACAGGGACGATTCAATCAACCACAGACACGCTCCACAATTGACACCCGATACGGTCAGTGTGGCCTCGCTGGTGTGCGCGTCGGGTTCACGAACGAAACGGGCGAGGATCTCAGGGTTGTCGTACAGATCCAGGTCTTGCGTGGGTTCGGCTCCCGGATTTTGCGACAGGGTTGTTCTCTTGTCGTAGAAACTCTGGTAGCCGCCATTTACGATTGCCCCGGCAACCGCCTGACACCCCGGGCAGCACACGGTCCTATATTCACCCAGAATTTCCAGACCGTAACCGCTGTTCCTGGGAACGGGCAGGCCGCAGTGGTAGCATTCCGCAGCTTCCATCCTAACCTGCGGCGATTGCGATTCCAGTATCGTCTACGCCTGTCAGTGTTTACAGTCGGCGACCATGACGTTCAATTTGTCGTGTGACAGGATGATCGCTCTGCGTTTATCGATGCGTGCCACACCGGTCTTGTCGAATTTCTTCACCAGTCTGCTCAGCGTCTCGGGAGCGAGCCCCAGATAGTTGGCAATATCACGCATCGACATGGGCATATCGAATTCACTCCCGGATACTCCGCGGAGCAGACTGCGCTGCGACAAGCTGACTAGAAATGACGCCAGTCGTTCCTCAGCGGACCGGCGCGCGAGCAGCAGCAGCATCGATTGATCTTCGCTGATCGTTTTTCCGATGATGCTGTGCATTGCGCGATGCAGGCTGGAATAGCGTCGGCAGAGTTCCTCCATGCGTATGGACGGCAGCTCGCAAACACTGGATCTTTCCAGCACGATGCAGTCACAGGTATGTCTTTTGGTGTTGAGACCATCAAGGCCGACGAGCTCACCCGGTAAATGGAACCCGACGATCTGTTCCTCGCCGTCAACGGATGTGAATACGCTCTTCATTGCGCCGGATTTGACCGCGTAAAACGATTTGAACTTGTCGCCATTCCGGTACAGATACTGGTGCTTGTCGATTGGGGGCTGCTGGTCGACTACCTTCTCCAGGTCGGTGAGTTCCTCGTCCGTCAGGCCCCGTGGCAGACACAATTCCGACAGACTGCACTGCCTGCAAGACGCCTGGATCTCAGCTAGTTTGATGCTCGTATTCACCCATGCCGCTCATCTGGTTTTCCTAAATCTACCAAGGAAAGCCGGCGATGTCAGCATGGTCAGGAAGTTATTCTGTAGACTTCGTGCCCTCGTCGTCTCGACAAGAGTTGCAATAGTTCTCCGTTATGTGTCTCAACAATGTGTTTTTGTCGATTTCGCGCCCGCAATTGACGCAGATGCCGTAAGTCTCGTCGTTGATGCGTGTTATCGCCTTTTCCACCTGCTTTAGCAGTTCCACGACGCGTTCCGAATTGGCCAGTCTCAACGAAGACAGGGTTTTGAACCCGTCTTGTTCATCATCCTCCGAGGTCAGCCTGTCCTCGCTCACCTCAATCAACTCAGACGGAATCTGCATGCGTAGACGGTGACTGAGCCGTATCAGAGATTGCTTGGTTTGGCTGACTTCCTCTTTGGTCAAGTCGGAGTGTTTTTGGTGACTATTCAATACACACCTTGAAAATTCCTGGTCCAGTTTTGTAACTTCCTGTAGAAATCGCCGATCCCGGTAACTCGTTGAAACAGTTGAGTCGTAAACCGATTTTGGTGTGATTGGCGTCATTTTGTATTGACCTGGATCAAATGCAATAAAAAAGGACGCCGCGAAAATGTCCTGCTCATTACAGCCGGACCTGCGATGCAATATTCAGATCAGATGGTATCAGCCAAGACGCGGCCAGGTGTCGGAAATTTTATAGCCCCCGGGCCACGGATCATCTGGGTCCAGCATATGCTGGTGTATTCCAGTTAACCAGGCGCGGCCGGACAGCGAAGGCACCACGGTTTCGGTGTCGCCAATTGCGCCTGTTTCCTCTATTCGGCATTCGAAACTTGAATCGATGATCGAACGCCCGATGAATGTCTCGCCCACCCCGATTTCCCCGCGTTTGTGCAGCACGGCAAGCCTGGCCGAACACCCGGTTCCGCAGGGGGACCGGTCGAGTTTTCCGGGTTGAATGGCTACGGTGTTTTTCGCCGTTTTCCTTCCATCCACACGTTCCAAAGGGCCCGCTATCTGACAAAAGGAGATGTGAGACCAGTCCGGATTCAGCGGGTGCCTGAAACCCAGTTGATCGTTGGCCGCATTGGTAATTGCGATGCCCAGTGACGCTAGATCCCTGGCTTCGTCCTGCGTCAGGGCAAATCCGAGATCTTTTGCGGACACGATGACGAAACTGTCCCCACCGTAAGCGACGTCTACAACGAGGGTGCCAAACCCCCGGATTTCCAACTGGGCATCGAGCCGATCGACAAACGAAGGCACATTTTTCGTCGTCACCCGGACGACCTTCCCCTTCCGGCATCGTGCACATATTTCGACCAGACCCCCGGGCGCCTCCAGCACCAGATTCGTCTCCGGTTCAACCATCGGAAAAATCCCCGTCTCCAGCATCACCGTCGCCACACACATGGAATTGGAACCGGACATGGGTGGCGTATGCTCCGGCTCCATGATGATCCAGCCCATATCCGCGTTGGGGTGTTTCGGGGGCACCAGCAGATTGACGTGGCGAAACACGCCGCCTCTCGGTTCGTTGAGCAAAAAGTTCCTGAGCGTCTGATCACTCGATATGAAGCGGGACTGTTCCCAGATCGTGTTACCGGGTGGTGGCGCCACGCCGCCGACAATCACGTCCCCGACCTCGCCTTCCGCGTGGCAGCTTACGACGTGAACTATGTTTGATGAACGCATGGTCGGTTCGACTCAGATCTGCAAGCGCATCTTTCGGCCCGTTTTCTATCGGTTTGCAGAGGAGAAAAGGGTGAAGAAATTGGAGGTCGTTGCATAGGCAAGATCCTCCAAAGTCATGCCTCTCAACTCCGCCACATGCTCGGCGGTGTACCTCACATAGGCGGGTTCATTGGTTTTACCGCGAAAAGGCACCGGTGCCAGATAGGGGCAGTCGGTCTCCACCAGAATACGGTCGATCGGTGCTTTTTGAGCGACTTCTTTGATGGCGTAGGCGCTCTTGAACGTTACGATACCCGAAAACGAAATATAGAATCCGATATCCAGGGCCTGTTTCGCCACGTGCCAGTCTTCAGCGAAACAGTGCATGACGCCCCCCACCCCGGCCGCTTCCTCGTCACGCAAGATCTGCAGGGTATCGGCAGCAGCGTCCCGCGTGTGGACTATGAGCGGTTTTGCGGATTTCCTGGCCGCATCGATATGCCGGCGGAATCTGTCACGCTGCCAGTCCAGATCCCCATGGCTCCTGAAGTAATCCAGGCCCGTCTCACCTATCGCGACAATTTCCGGCGCTGCCGCAAGAGCGCAAATCTCCTCCACATCGGGTTCTCGTCCCGAGGTTTCGTTGGGGTGCACGCCCACCGAGGCAAATACATTGGGGTGCTCACGGGCAAGGGACAATACCGCCGGAAAGTCCTCCATGTTGACCGAGACACACAACATATAGGCGACATCCTGTTTCCCGGCATTGTCGAGGATATCCTCCATGCGCTCGCAGAGCGGTTCGAAGTTGATATGACAATGAGAGTCGACCAGCCTGCACTGCTTCCCAGAATCCCGGATCATGGCGCAGAACAGAAGCCGATGATCAGGAGACCGTCCATAGACGCCTGGTTAGGGAAGCTCTGATCAATTGTGTCGTTGCGAGGAGCGTGCCGAAGCTGCGAGCGAAGCGTGGCAGGACGCGGCAATCCAGAAGTTCTTGTATGACAACAGTGCCGGATTGCTTCACTTTGTTCGCAATGACGAAATACTGAATTAAGCAGAGTTTCCTTAGAAAGGCAGGCTTGTACCACGATACGGTAGAGCTCAGGTGAGCTACTGCCGGATATTGCGCAGCTGGACGCAACACCGGAGGATCACATGGTATGCGTTGGCCGGCTGGAGTTCAGCGCGCCGCCGAGAATGGCCTCGATCTTTGTTCGCGCCCTCTCGTCCTTCTCGCTGAATTGCACGCCTACTCCCGCAGCGCGATTTCCCTGCGCGCCCGAAGGTGTAATCCATACTACCTTGCCTGCCACGGGGACCCGTTCCTGCTCTTCCAACAGGGTAAGCAGCATGAACACTTCCTCGCCCATTTTATAGGTTTTGTTGGTGGGCACAAATAGCCCGCCGCTGTTGAGAAATGGCATGTAAGCTGCGTAAAGTGCACTCTTGTCCTTGATTGTCAGGGACAAAACAGTCGGTCTGGCTTCACCGTTCTCGATTCCAATATCTTCTGCCATT
>CAMYOI010000158.1:1011-9311 GCA_947259955.1 uncultured Gammaproteobacteria bacterium | reverse complement strand
CTTGGATGTCAGTTGGTTGTCGGCCATGATCGAATCCCAGTCAACCCCGTCCCGCAGCTCCGCGAGCAGTTGGTCACCGGATTCGGCTGTCATTTTATGCGCCTTTTCCTGACGGATGGATTCTTCGATATCTGCCTGTACATCGGTCAGCGGCTTCACCGCCGCGGGTCGACTTTCGAGTTTGCGCAACGCCACCAGCGTATTGAGGTCCAGTTCAATGACCTCGCTGTTCAGGTTTTCGACATAGACGTCATCGCTGAATGCGGTCTCTCTGACCAACCCGCTGTCGGCTATTCCAGCGCCCGAATCCAGGGAGAACCAGTCAGATTCGCGCAGTTCCAGATCCAGCTCCTCGACGACGGCATCCAGAGACTCGGGCTGTTCGAATACGAGATTTCGGAACGTTTCCGCACGATCCACGAACAGCCCTTCCGCCACTCTCTGCTTCTCTTCTTCGATGATTTCATCGCGAACTTCGTCCAGTTCCTTGCCTTTTTCGGATTCCAGACCGGTGAGCTTGATCACGTGAAAGCCATAGCGCGTCTTTATCGGATCACTGACTTCGTCCTCGCGCATTGAAAACAGCGCGTCCTCGAAAGGTTTGACCATGAGTCCCCTTTCTATCAGCCCGAGATCACCGCCCATAGCGGCGGAGCCGGGGTCCTCGGAGTGGGCCTTGGCCAGTTCTGCGAAATCCTCTCCGCCTCTGGCCCTTTCAGCGAGTTCGGCGGCTCTTTCCCGGGCAGCCCGGACCGATTCGTCATCCGCATCGCCGCTCACGGTAATCAGAATGTGGCTGGCTGTTCGCTGCTCCGCGGTTTTGTACAAATCCTTATTGCTTTCATAGAAACGTTCGACGTCTTCTTCTAAAATCTCCACGTCTTTTGACAGGTGTTCAACAGACAGCTGAATATATTGAACCTTGATCATCTCAGGAGACTCGTACCGTTCAAGGTTTTCCTCGTAGTAGTCTTCTATCTCTTCACTGCTGACTTCGATATCTGCCAAATAGATCTCGGGTTCGAGTGTCGCGTGATCGAACACCCGTGTTTCCTGGGTCAGTGCCAGCAGGTTTTGCTGATCCGTTTTTGTAACGATGGCGGAATTGCTGAGTCCGTCTCTCATTTGCTGCAGAACGAACTCATCGCGCAGGTATGACTCGTAGCCCGTCTTGGTCAGCCCCCTGCTTATCAACTGCTGTTGATAAAGGCCGGGGTCGAATTGGCCGTTCTGTTGAAATTGCTCCGATGTGGTAATGAAACCGGCGAGCTGCTCGTCGCTCACGCGGTAGCCGGCGCTTTCTGCGTCCTGGTCCAGAAGACGACGATTGATGAGATCGTCGATAACCGCATTTCGAAACTCGGGGCTGTTAACGATGTCCGCATCAAATTGACTGCCCATCACGCGACGCGCGATGTTTCTGCGCTCCTCCAGCGCGGTACGATATTGCTGCTGGTTGATTTCCTGACCATTGACCACGGCCACATTGAGAGACGCGCCGCCCGCGAAATATTCGTTGATGCCCCACAATACGAATGGAATGGATATGATGATAACGATTATCCACGCGATCCAACCGGTTGCGCGTTCCTTGATTTCAGTCAGCATTACAAGCGAACACCTGTTTCTTTTGAATATCCTTCGGATACATGGTCATTGCGAAGAACCACAACCCGAACACGCCGAATGTCAACCACGCCGGATTGCTTCACTTCGTTCGCAATGAGTAAATATAGAATTAATCAGAGTTTCCCGGAAAAGAAAAGGGCGAGAAACCTCGCCCTTTATCGTTGTCTGGCGGTGATGCCTGGCGGAGCGGACGGGACTCGAACCCGCGACCCCCGGCGTGACAGGCCGGTATTCTAACCAACTGAACTACCGCTCCCAATCTATCCAGACAAGTCAATCCCAAATATAAAACCCAGAACCGAAAATACTTAATGACAAAGCCGGGAATGTTTCCCCGCAGAAAACCCTCACAACGGGCTGGTGGGTGCTGACGGGCTTGAACCGCCGACCTTCGCCTTGTAAGGGCGACGCTCTCCCAACTGAGCTAAGCACCCAAAAGGCGCGCTAGTTTAGGGCATCCTTAAGTGCTTTACCAGCCTTGAATTTGGGGTTCTTGGATGCGGGTATGGTGATTGCCTCACCGGTACGCGGATTGCGGCCGGTACGTGCGGCTCGGTCCGTCACCGCGAAGGTACCGAATCCCACCAACGTCACGGCATTGCCGCCGGCAAGAGATTTGGTAATGTTGGAAAAAACTGCATCGACTGCGTTGGCTGCGTCGGATTTGGAAAGGTCGGCCTGAGCGGCGACCGTATCTATGAGTTCCGCTTTGTTCACGGTTATCGTCCCCTTAGTTGATTGGTTGGTAAGCGGTGAAAATTATTTTGGTCCGGAAGGTAACGTTTGTTGGTGCTGCGCGCATCTCCTCCGCACGAGACCTTATACTACTGCGAAAAGTGGTGTCAAGGAACGTGAACTCGAAAAACTAATGTGCTTGACAAAATGTAAATTTATGTAACATTTTCATTTTTCAAAGTAAAACAACGACCTACAACTGACAGGTAAAGTCAGTAGTAATCGAACATTTTGCGCAACGCCCCGTGCGGGGTCAATGGGTCGTAACTGAATCAGATGATGACTCTTCTTCGCCGTTTTTTGACGGCGCGGGTTGGCCTGATTTTTCGTCTGTGGGAGAAATCTGCGGCATCTTTTCGAGTGCTATTTCCAGCACCTGATCGATCCATCGCGCGCTTCTGATTTTCAGATCGTCCTTGATGTTTTTGGGAATCTCGACGAGGTCCTTTTCATTTTCTTCCGGGATAATCACGGTGCCGATTCCACCGCGGTGGGCGGCTAGAAGTTTCTCCTTGAGTCCCCCTATGGGCAGCACTTCGCCGCGCAGCGTAATTTCTCCGGTCATCGCCACATCGGACTTCACCGGTATCCCGGTAATGGCCGACAACAAGGCGGTACACATACCGACGCCGGCGCTCGGCCCGTCTTTTGGCGTCGCGCCTTCGGGTACGTGCACATGGAAGTCATGCTTGTGAAAAAATTCCGGATCGACGCCAAAGCTGACGGTGCGGCTCCTGACCACGCTCATGGCGGCCTGGATGGATTCCTGCATCACATCGCCCAGCTTTCCGGTATAAATCTGTTTTCCTTTCCCGGTCAGGATGACGGATTCTATGGTGAGAAGCTCGCCGCCCACTTCCGTCCAGGCCAGACCCGTGACCTGTCCAACCTGGTTGTTTTCTTCGGCTTTGCCATAGCGAAATTGCTGCACTCCCAGAAATTTACTGAGATTCTTTGGCGTGATTCGGACGCTCGAACGCCTTTTGTCCAGCAGCAGTTCTTTCGCAACTTTTCGGCATATTTTTGCGATTTCCCGCTCCAGACCGCGCACACCCGCTTCGCGGGTGTAATATCGTACGATGCCGACCAGCGCGGTTTTGGATATCGAAACTTCCTCCGCCTTAAGCCCGTTGGCCTTGATCTGCTTTGGGACCAGATAGCGGATCGCTATGTTGATTTTTTCGTCTTCCGTGTAACCCGAAATCCGGATGACCTCCATTCGGTCGAGCAGCGGCGGCGGGATGTTCAAGGTGTTCGCCGTGGCCACGAACATTACTTCCGAAAGGTCGTAATCGACCTCCAGGTAGTGATCCACGAAGGTGTGATTCTGCTCCGGGTCCAGAACTTCCAATAACGCTGAGGACGGGTCACCGCGAAAGTCCATCGACATCTTGTCGACCTCGTCCAGCATGAACAGCGGATTGCGGGATTTCACTTTGGACATGTTCTGCACGATCTTGCCCGGCATGGAACCGATGTACGTTCGTCGATGTCCCCGAATCTCGGCTTCATCACGAACGCCGCCAAGCGACATTCTGATGAACTTTCTGTTCGTCGCTCTTGCTATGGATTTCCCCAGCGACGTCTTACCGACTCCCGGAGGGCCGACCAGACATAAAATCGGACCTTTGATTTTCTTGATGCGCTGCTGCACGGCCAGGTATTCAAGAATACGCTCCTTGACCTTTTCGAGACCGTAGTGATCCTCTTCCAGAATGTGTTCAGCCGCACCCAGATCTTTTCTGACTTTATTGCGTTTCTTCCAGGGGACCTGAACAAGCCAGTCGATATAGTTTCGAACTACGGTCGCCTCCGCTGACATCGGCGACATCATTTTCAGTTTTTTGAGTTCCGATTCGGCTTTTTCGCGCGCTTCCTTCGACATGCCGGCTTCGGCGATCTTCTTCTTCAGATCTTCGAACTCGTTCGGCGCGTCTTCGATCTCGCCCAGTTCTTTCTGAATGGCTTTCATCTGCTCATTCAGATAGTACTCACGCTGGCTCTTCTCCATTTGTTTTTTTACCCGGCCGCGAATCCGTTTCTCGACCTGTAAAAGGTCGATTTCCGATTCCATCACGCCGAGAATGTGCTCGAGCCGCTCTCGGGTGTCCGCCATCTCGAGGATCTGCTGTTTGTCCTCTATTTTCAGGCTCAGGTGCGCGGCAATGGTGTCGGCCAGCCTTGCGGGATCATCGATGCCCGCCAGCGAAGTCAGAATCTCCGGCGGGATCTTGTTGTTGAGTTTGACGTACTGATCGAACTCGTTCAGCACGGTACGCATCAGTACCTCGATCTCCCGCTCGTCTATGGCCGGATTCGATATCGGGGTAACCAGTGCACTGAAACACTCGTCGGTTTCGATATAGCGGTTGATGACGACGCGGTTCTCGCCTTCCACCAGCACCTTGACGGTGCCGTCGGGCAGCTTCAATAGCTGCAGAATACTGGCGACGGTTCCGACCTGATAAATGTCCTCGATTCCAGGATCGTCATCGGTAGCGTTTTTCTGCGCCACGAGCAGGATCTGCTTGCCCGCTTCCATGGACGTCTCCAGGGCCTTGATCGATTTCTTGCGCCCGACGAACAGCGGAATGACCATGTGCGGGAAAACTACGACGTCCCGCAATGGCAGTACGGGCAGGGAGGAATCTGAATCGGCTATGAGATTATCTGTCATTGGCAATCGACGCGTTACGGCCCGGCTGAAGGCAAGAATGGAATTCCTTTAACTATGGAGCCAGATCCGGATAAATTCAACCCGACGGGGTACAACTAGTGCGTGCTGGTCGAAGCTGCCTTCTGTTCGGATTCTTCATAGATGTACAGCGGTCGGGCCCCATCTAATATGACGCCCGCGTCGACGATGACTTTCTTTACACCTTCCATCGAGGGAAGTTCGTACATCGTGTCGAGCAGCGCGTTTTCCAGGATGGATCTCAGACCACGCGCGCCGGTCTTTCTATCCATGGCCTTGGTTGCCAGCGCGATAAGCGCGTCATCGCGTATTTCCAGGTCCACGCCTTCGATCTTCAACAGCTTGTGATACTGCTTCACCAGCGCGTTCTTGGGCTCGGTGAGGATGCATATGAGCGCACTCTCGTCGAGTTCGTCCAGCGTGGCCACAATTGGCAGCCGCCCCACGAATTCCGGGATCAGGCCGTATCGGATAAGATCTTCCGGCTCCAGATCCCTGAGCACCTCGCCCACGTTTTGCCCATCCGTTTTGCTCTTTATCTGGGCGCCGAATCCTATGCTGCTTTTTTCGGAACGGTCCTGGATGATGCGCTCCAGGCCGGAGAAAGCTCCTCCGCAAATAAAAAGGATGTTCCGCGTATCAACCTGGAGAAATTCCTGTTGGGGGTGCTTGCGGCCGCCCTGAGGCGGCACCGAGGCAATGGTCCCTTCGATGAGCTTCAACAGGGCCTGCTGGACACCTTCTCCGGAGACGTCGCGGGTGATGGACGGGTTATCGGATTTTCGTGAAATCTTGTCGATCTCGTCGATGTACACGATCCCTATCTGGGCCTTGTCGATATCGTAATCGCACTTTTGCAGCAGCTTCTGGATGATGTTTTCCACATCTTCGCCGACGTAGCCGGCCTCGGTCAGGGTGGTCGCGTCCGCTATGGTGAACGGCACGTTGAGCTGCTTCGCCAGGGTTTCCGCAAGCAGCGTCTTGCCGGAACCGGTTGGGCCAATCAGCAGAATATTGCTTTTGGAAATATCGACATCGTTGACCTTGTCTTCGTTTTCGATGCGCTTGTAGTGATTGTACACCGCCACTGACAAGATTTTTTTGGCCTCGGACTGGCCTATGACATACTCATCGAGGATCTTTCGGATATCCTCCGGTTTGGGGAATTTGCTCTTGGCCTCGGTGGGTTCCGACCCATCCTGCACTTCTTCCCGGATGATGTCGTTGCAGAGTTCGACACATTCGTCGCAGATGAATACGGAAGGCCCGGCAATGAGCTTCCTTACCTCGTGCTGGCTCTTACCGCAGAATGAGCAATACAGGAGTTTTTCGCTCTTGCCGTCGTGTTTGTCGTCCGCCATTTCTGTGTCTTTGGACCCCGGGAAAACTCAAAAGATGCAACTTTGGGTGATATTTTTCAACCCCATTACCTATATTGTAGCCATTATTTAAGGGTCGCGTCTCCCTATGATCGAATCGATCAGGCCATATTCCACCGCTTCCTCGCCTCCCATGAAGTTGTCCCGCTCCGTGTCGTCGCTGATGGTCGCCAAATCCTGGCCGGTGTGGCTCGCCAGGATCTTGTTGAGGCGTTCCCTTATATTCAGTATCTCCTTCGCGTGTATGTCAATATCGGTGGCCTGCCCCTGGAAACCGCCCCAGGGCTGATGGATCATGATTCGAGAATGGGCAAGCGCGTGGCGTTTTTCCTTCGCGCCGCCAGCCAGGATCAATGCACCCATACTCGCGGCCTGGCCGACGACCACGGTGCTCACATCGGGTTTGATGAACTGCATCGTATCGTAAACAGCCAAACCGGCGGTGACGGCTCCGCCGGGGCTGTTGATGTATAGGTGTATGTCCTTGTCCGGATTCTCGGATTCGAGAAACAGCAGCTGAGCAACGATTAGATTTGCCATGTGGTCGTCTACGGGGCCGACAAGAAAAACAACCCGCTCCTTCAGCATCCTCGAGTAGATGTCGAAGGCCCGCTCGCCCCTGCCGGTACTTTCAATGACCATCGGAATGAGTCCGATACCCTGGGGATCTATTGGCATTCCATCTCTGATATTACTCATTACTTGCACTCTGCACTCTGCACTCAACGCTTCATATCTTATCAGGTCGCGTGGTTCCGTATGACCGCCGTCTCCTGCTCATCGAAACAGGCATCACTACTCGCCGGCATTCTTCATCAATTCGTCGAAGGAAATCGGCTTGTCCTCGACGATGGCGCTTTCGAGCATCTTTCCGATTACCTGCTCTTCCAGGATAATCGACTCCAGCTGCGCCAGCCTCTGTCGATCCGAATAATACCACTGTACGAAAGCCTTGGGGTCTTCGTAACCCGATCCGATGGCTTCCGCCCGCTCACGCACGCGAGAAGCGTCGGGCTTGAGTTCGTGTTTTTCCACGATCGCCTGCATGATCAGTCCAAGGGCCACCCTTTTTCCAGCGGCCTGCTGAAAGTGGGTGCGGTCCGGTTTGACGTTCCCGACCGGGACGCCCTGACGCTCGAGTACCTTTTTGTTCGACTCGATCAGTTGATCGATCTCATTCTCGACGAGTTTTGCTGGCAACGCAATGTCGTTGGCTTCGATCAGCGCGTCGAAAACCCGCTGCCGGAGGACGCGGCGAACGCGGTCCGCCATCTCCCGCTCGACATTGTCTCGCACCTCGCCGCGCAGTTTTTGCACATCGCCATCCTCGATGCCGAATGACCTGGCGAACTCCTCATCGACGTCGGGTAAAACCGGTTCACTGACTTCCTGCACTGTAACATTAAACGTAGCAAGCTTACCTGCAACCTCCTGACCATGGTAATCCTCGGGAAAATTGACCTGCAGGTTGAGCTTTTGACCTGTCTGGCAACCGCTTAGACCTTCCTCGAATTCCTTGAGCAGGGACTGGTCACCCAGAACCACCGCAAATTTCTCTGCCTTGCCGCCTGGGAAGGGCTCTCCATCCACCGTCCCCTCGAAGTCGATCAACACCCTGTCCTTGTTCCGGGAGGTTCTGTCGACCGGCTGCCACGTCAGGCGTTGTTTGCGCATCGTGTCCAAGGTGGCGTCGATATCCGAATCTTTGATTTCGTACGCCGGCCTTTCGATCCGGATACCGTCGATATCCAGCTGTTTGATTTCCGGAAAAACATCGAAGCTGGCGACATATTCCAGATCCTCGCCGCGGACCAGTCTGGTTGGCTCGACGTTGGGTCCTGCAGCGGGGATCAGGTTCTCCT
>CAMYOI010000158.1:0-971 GCA_947259955.1 uncultured Gammaproteobacteria bacterium | reverse complement strand
GCTGTCAATCAGGTTACCGGCCACCTCGTTCAGGACGTCCTTGCCGTACCTGTTTTCGACGACCTTGATCGGCGCCTTGCCCGGTCTGAACCCAGGCAAGCGGGCGTTTTTCGTCAGCTGCCTGAGCTTGGCGGCAACCTCTTTCTCCAACTGTTCCGCGGGTACCGAAACGGTGACGCGGCGGCCGATGGATCCCAGTGTCTCAACTGATACTTGCATTGTGTTTCTCTGCAATTAGCGCTGTTTACTGAATAACTTACAGCACATACTTGAAAGTTAATCTGAAGTAAATTCTGATATCCGATTGGTGGTTGTCTTCACGTTACTGGTGCGAAAGGGGAGACTCGAACTCCCACGGGTTTCCCCACTGGTACCTAAAACCAGCGCGTCTACCAATTCCGCCACTTTCGCGTGCTCGAATGGCCCAGCCCGGTGGACACCGATTGCGGGCAATGGGATTGGACGGGCAGGTCAATAGCATGAATTCAATTATCCAGTGCAACGGCGCGATTCACGCAACGAGATCGGAATACCTAAGGGCGCGGGATTGTACACAATTTAACGGCTCAAAATAACCATATTGGGATAAATACGCCAACTTTTACCGCGGGGCGCCGTGAACACCATTTTGTTTCGACGGCTTACCGAAACGGTGACCTCTGAATCCGTCGCGGCACATCAAGATTTAACTAGTTTCCTGTCCAGGATACCCGTCATTGCGAGCGTAGCGTAGCAATCCAGTGAAACAAATTGAAAAAATATGGCGCAGGACAGGTGCCGATGGACGACGGGCTGACAAATGCTTCTTGCTTCACAAGAATCCATAGCCGCCGGTGAGCAATGTGGGCTAGTGATCCCAATCGAATTGGGTTCCCAGGTAGTCATTGAGCCGTCTATTGTGTGGTTTGAAATAATCCACCAGCTTCCGCCGGCACACCGGGTCTATGTCCGGATAATCCCGCACGTTGCTC